>JALZHV010000166.1 GCA_030860625.1 Actinomycetota bacterium | reverse complement strand
TCGTCGCGCAGCTCGCTGCGGACGAGGACGTGCAGCTCGTCGCCCTCGCGCAGCTCGGTCGAGCCGCGCGGCGGAATCGCCTTGCCGTCGCGGACGATCACGTTGACCAGCGCCTCCCGCGGCAGTTCGAGGTCGCGGACGGGATGCCCCGCGGCGGCTGCCCCCTCGGGCAGGCGGTAGGCGATCACGTCGCCGCCCATCCGCCGGATTCGCCCCGACTCGAGCAGCCGCCGCGGCAGCGCCGGCTCGTCGGTGGTCAGGCCCAGCCGCGTCGCCAGCGGCTCGAAGCTGGCGCCCTGGACCAGGGTCGAGCTGACGACGACGAAGAAGACGATCGCGAAGAGTTCATCGCCCGCCCCGACCCCGGCGACGACCGGGAAGGTGGCGAGCCAGATCGGGGTGGCGCCGCGCAGCCCCGCCCAGCCGAGCATCAGCCGCTCCTTCATGTTCAGCGGCGCCAGCGCGGTGGCGGCGAAGGCGGCGACCGGCCGGGCGAGGAAGATCAGCACCGCCGAGAGCGCCAGCGCCTCCACCGCGACGTCGCCGAGGCTGGAGGGGAAGACCAGCAGGCCGAGGAGGATGAAGAGGGCGATCTGGGCGACCCAGCCGAGCCCCTGGTGGAAGGCGACGACGGTGCGCCGGGCCGGGATCCGGGCCGAGCCGAGCGCGAGCGCGGTCAGGTAGACGGCGAGGAAGCCGGAGCCGTGGGCGACCTCCGCCAGCCCGTAGGCGAGGCCGGCGATCGCGATCGTGGCGACCGGGTAGATGCCGTCGCTCGGCAGCTGGACCCGGTCGAGGGCCATCACCGCCAGGCGTCCCAGGGCGACCCCGATCGCCGCTCCCAGGGCGAGCTTGAGGGCCATCAGCCCGGCCATGTCGGCGAGCCCGTAGCCGGGCTCCTGGATCCATTCGATGAACCCGATCACCAGCAGCAGCGCCACCGGGTCGTTCATCCCCGACTCGCCCTCGAGCGAGCGGGCCAGCCGCTTCTCCAGGGTCGAGCGGCGCAGCACCGCGAAGATTGCCGCCGAGTCGGTGGCGGCGACGGCGGCGCCGACCAGCATCCCTTCCAGCGTGGTGAGGTCGAAGAGGAATTTGGCGGCGAAGCCGGCGATCACCGCCGTCACCGCGGTCCCGATCGTCGCCAGCGACGCCGCCGTCCCCAGCACCGGCCGGATCTCCGACCAGCCCGCCGTCAGCCCGCCCTCGAAGAGGATCAGGACGAGGGCGATCGTCCCCAGCGTCCGCGCCAGCTCGGCGTCGTCGAACTTGATGCCGCCGATGCCCTCGGAGCCGGCGACCATCCCCAGGGCGAGGAAGAGCAGCAGACCCGGGACCCGCACCCGGTCGGCCAGCAGCGCCCCGACGATTCCCGCGGACAGGAGGACGCCGGCGATCAGGATCAGCTCAGCGTCGTGCCCGCCCATCGCGCTTGACCCTAACTAGGTGTTCTCGTCGATCGAGGCGAGCCGCAGCTCGAGTTCCTCGGTCGAGCCTTCCTTGGGGATGTCCTCGGGCCGCCCGTGCGGGTGTCGGTAGAGGAGGTAGAGGAGGGCGAAGAGGACCCCGGCGGTGAGCGCGAAGCCGATCTCGACGCGGCGGAACTCGTTCTCGATCAGCGGCAGGAAGTTCCAGGCGATGAAGAAGCCGGCGCAGGAGATCCAGCGCACCGCGGCGCGCCGCACCTGGCCCTGGGCGACGCAGGCCTGGTTCAGCGTCACCGCGCCGAGGTAGAGGCCCATCCCCAGCGTCGCCAGCAGCAGCCCCGGCCGGTCGTACTCGAACTTGGCGCTGAAGGCGAGCTGCATCAGCTGCGGCCCGGCGATCAGGACGACGACGGCGGTGAAGGCGGTGAAGCCGGCGACCCCGAGCAGGACCCCGCGAATCGAGCGGTGGAATTCGCGCTCGCTGTCGGGGTCGGTCGAGGTGTGGAGGCTGGTGAGGTGGGGGAGGATGCTGGTCGAGACCGCCTGGAAGAGCTGCAGCGGCGCCCGCGCCAGCATCAGCACATTGAAGATGAACCCGGCCGCGGCGGCGCCGTCGAGGGCGCGGATGACGATCGGGCCGGCGTTGAGGAAGGCCTGTTCGCTGAACATGATCACGAGCACGGCCGCCGCGAAGCCGCTGCCGTGCCGCATCGAGAAATCCGTATCAGCCGCCGCGTCCTCCGCTTCGCGTCCGGGCGCGGCGGATACACCTTGCTGCGCCTCCTGTTCTTTCTTCGTGTTCCGGGCAAAGGCCAGCGGGACGACGAGGAGGCTCAGTGAGGGCGCGGCGACGATGCCGATCGCCACCGCGGACTGGCCGCTCAGCAGGCCGATCGCGACGAGGACGGCGAAGAGGGTGCGGAAGACCGACTCGGAGAGGATCAGCGCCGTGAAGGTCCCGAAGGTGCCGCGCCCGGCGAGGTAGCCGCGGGCGAAGTAGCTGGCCGCGTAGAAGAGGACGGCGCCGAAGAAGACCCAGTAGAGGTCTTCGTTGCCTTCCAGCAGGCCGTCCTCGATCGGGCCGCGCAGGGCGAGGGCGAGCACGGCGAAGATCAGCGCCAGGCCGATCTGGATCCTCGTCGCCACGCGCACCGGCTCGGTCAGCGATTCGCCTTTGACCTGGCGCTCGGAGATGTGGCGGCTGAGCAGCTGTTCGACCGGCCGGTAGAGGGTCGAGATCGTGATGAAGACGGCCGACCAGAGCACGGTGATCTGCCCGTAGTCGGGTTTGGAGAGGGTGTGGGAGGCGATCAGGAAGTAGGCGTAGGTGATCAGGCCGGTGAGGCCGACCCCGATCGCGAGGAAGCTCGCTTTCTTGCCGTACTCGCCGGCGCTGGCGGTGCCGTCGCCGTCGCCCTGCCGCTGTCCCCCGCTCACTCGGCGCTCTCGCGGCCGACGCGCTCGGCGCCGGGCTCGTAGTGGGAGGGCCCGACCCCGAGCTCCAGCTCGACCCGCCGCACCCGTTCGAAGACGCGCTGCGTCATCACCCGCTGGCCGGCGAGGAGGTCGCCGATCACGCCGAGGGCGAAGAGCTGCACGGCCGAGATGAAGAGGACGGCGCCGAGGATCAGCGACTGCACGTGGCCGTCGCTGTCGCCGTTGAGGATCCAGTCGAGCAGGAACGGCATCCAGGCGGCGAAGGCGCAGAGCAGGAGGACCGCGCCGGCCCAGGCGAAGACGCGCAGCGGCTCGTAGCGGGCGTAGATGCGGAGGATCGCCGGCGCGTTGCGGCGCACGTAGGCGCCGGTCGTGGCGAAGAGGCGGGACTCGCGCGTCTTCGGGTTGGTGCCGATCTCGACCTCGTCGACCGCGACCATCATCTTCCCGGCCTGGATCAGGCTCTCCAGCGTGTAGGTGAAGTTGTCGACGACGAGCAGCTGCAGGGCAGCCTCGCGGTTGTAGGCGCGGAAGCCGGAGGTGGCGTCGGTGATCTCGGTCCCCGAGAGCCGCCGCACGACCCAGCTGCCGAGCTTCTGCAGCCCCTTCTTGGAGCCCGAGAAGTGATCGATCTGGGAGACCTTGCGGTCGCCGACGACCATGTCGGCCTCGCCGGCGACGATCGGGGCGACCAGCTTGGCGACGTCGGCGCCGCGGTACTGGTTGTCGGCGTCGGTGTTGACGACGACATCGGCGTCCAGTTTCAGGCAAGCGTCGAGCCCCGCCTGGAAGGCCGCCGCCAGCCCCTTGTTGTTGGTGAGGCGGACGATGTGGTCGACCCCGCATTCCCGCGCCACCTCGACCGTGCGGTCGGTGCTGCCGTCGTCGACCACGAGCAGCTCGACCGTGTCCACGCCCGGCACCTCGCGCGGCAGGTCGGCGATCGTCGCGGGGAGGGTCTTCTCCTCGTTCAGGCAGGGGATCTGGATGATCAGCTTCATAGGTGGCGCGTCAGCGTATCCGGGAGAGCACCCATAGCTACGCCGGGGAGGGGGTAAACTCCTGGTTGATTGACGAGTCAATCAGTCCTATGAAAGCCCAACTGGAAGCCACCGATCAAGCGCCCCTGCGCCGGGCGCTGGAGCTGGCCGAGGGCGGCAGAGGGCGCGTCAGCCCCAATCCCTTGGTCGGCGCCGTGGTCGTGCGCGACGACGAGGCGATCGGCGAGGGCTTTCACGCCGAACTGGGCGGCCTGCATGCCGAGCGGGCGGCGCTGGAGGACTGTCGCCAGCGCGGAGAGGACCCGGCGGGGGCGACGATGTACGTGACGCTCGAGCCCTGTGCCCACCAGGGCCGCCAGCCCCCCTGCGTGGAGGCGGTCCTCGAGGCCGGGATCGCCCGCGTCGTCGTCGCCTCCGAGGACCCCAGCGAGAAGGCCGCGGGCCGCGGCCCCGGCATCCTCCGCGACGGCGGCGTCGAAGTCGCCTTCGCCTCCGGCGCCGAGGCCACCGCCGCCCGCCGCCTCAACCAGCCCTTCCGCAAACACGCCCGCACCGGCCTGCCCCTGGTCGTCCTGAAGATGGCGATGTCCCTCGACGGCCAGACCACGACCGCCCCCGGCGACAGCCCCTGGATCTCCGGCCCCGAGAGCCGCGCCCTCGTCCACAAGTGGCGCGCCGAATCCGACGCGATCGCCGTCGGCATCGGCACCGCCCTAGCCGACGACCCGCTCCTGACCGCCCGCATCGAAGACGCCCGCCAGCCCAAGCGAGTCATCTTCGACTCCCAGGCCCGTCTGCCGCTCGACAGCCAGCTGCTCGCCACCCTCGATCAGGCGCCCGTGCTGGTCGTCACCGCCCCTGATGCCCCGAGCGACCGCATCGACGCTCTGCGGAATGCCGGCGCCGAGACGATCGCTGTCGTTGACATCGAGG
>JALZHV010000165.1 GCA_030860625.1 Actinomycetota bacterium | reverse complement strand
TAGGTGAACTCGATCGTTTTGCGGCGCGAGATCGCGGTCTCGATCTTCGACAGCCGCTGGGCGACGTCGCGCCCGCCGGCCGAGGCGGTGACCGCCATCTCGACCGGCGCCCGCTCGCCCTCGGTGACCGGGTTCGGGTGGCCCCAGGCGACCTGCTGCAGCGCCAGCCGCAGTGGCTCGGCGTAGGCGAAGCCGCCGTCGGTGAGCAGCATCAGCGCCGTGCTCAGCGCCGCCAGCTCGTCGTCGGAGAACTCGATCGGATCGAGGTAGAAGTTCTCCGGCGGCAGCGAGTAGAGCTCGGCCTCGAAGAAGCCCTCGCCGGGCTTCTCGACCCCGAGCTGGATGCCGAGGCTCTCCAACTCGGCCCGGTCCGCGTAGAAGCGGCGCGCGAACGCGTCGTCGTTCATGTCGCTATAGCCCTCCACCTCGCGCTTAATCTCGAGGGCCGAAACCGGCCTTCCCTGAGCCATCAGGAACGAGATCAGCGAGAGCTGGCGAATCAGCTTCTCGGTGTCCTTCGCCACGCCCGGCAGGATAGTCTCCGCGCAGCGCATGGACGTCCTCCGAAACCTCTTCGGCAACGTAACCGCGGGCATTATCCGGCTTTTGGTGACGGTCGGAATCATTGCCGCGGTCGGTTTCTTCCTCGTCAAGCCGGCTCTGGAGACGACCGAGAACATCAGCCGGGAAACGAACCAGAGCATTCAGAAGTCGTTCCAGAACAGCGGCGTGAACAACATCGACGACACGATCAACGACGTCAACAAACAGGTCCAGCGGGAAATCAGGAAGTCGATCCGGCAGTCCCAGCGGCAGGGCGGCGCCGACAAGCTGATCGGCTGCATCCAGCGGGCCAACCAGGACGTCAACAAGATCCAGCGCTGCAGCCAGCGCTTCCAGTGATCTAGAGGATTGCCACTCCCGCCAAGGTGGCGATGGCGCCAATCAGGGCGGCGGCGATCACCGCGAAGCCCGCGATCAAGGTCTGCTGCATTCGATCGAAGCGGTCGTGGACCTGGCCGAATTGATTAGCCATCTGGCTCATTTGATTTGCCATCTGATCGAATCGATTTGCCATCTGATCGAATCGGGATTCCATCCGATCTTCTAAGCGGTAGAAGCGCTCGTCAACCTGCTTGAAGCGTTCATCGACTTGCTTGAAGCGCGCGTCGATCTGCTTGAAGCGCTCGTCGACCTGAGCAAACCTTTCGTCGACCTTCCTGTCGAGGGCATCGAGACGCTGCTCGGTCAAGGTTTCTTTTGGCACCATCACAGCCATGAGAGTAGCGTAAGGGTTTGTCTGCACGAAACAAGACGCGAAAGTCGCAGAAGCGAAAAATCTTCGCGACTTTTCTGTGACTTCAGGCGGCGCGCTGGGCGAAGAACGCCGAGCCGGAGAGGGCGCGGTCGAAGCCGGACCAGGCCTCGCCGGCGGGGAGCTGCTTCTCGATCCGATCGAAGCTGCCGAGGCGACCGCCGAGGTTGTCGATCATGTGGACGAGGACGGCCTCGCGGGTGGCGGGGACTACGGGTGAGCCGTGCTCGAGCGAGCCGTGGTGGCTGAGGATGATGTGGAGGACGCACTGGGCGAGCGCCGGGTTGAAGCCCGGCAGGTCCTCGATCGCCCGGCGCACGGTGTAGTAGCCGAGCGGGATCTCGCCCTGCAGACGGCCGGCGTCGGTGAGGTCGATCGCCAGCGGGTCGTCGTTGTAGGCGATGCACTTGCCGATGTCGTGCAGGAGTGCGCCGGTGACGGCGACGTCGCGGTCGATCCCGGGGAAGAAGTTGGCCGCGGCCGAGACCGCCTGAGCGACCGAAAGCGTGTGCTCGAGCAGGCCGTGCCGGTAGGCCTGGTGGTAGACCTTCGCCGCCGGCGCGTCGCGGAAGCGGCGCCAGGTCTCCGAGTCCTCGCCGAAGAAGACCTCAAGCAGCTCGCGCAGCTCGGGCTTCTGGACCGTCGCCAGCAGTTCGCGCAGCTCACCCTCGAGCTGCTCCAGCGAAGCCTCGGAAGCGACCGCCAGGTCCTCGGCCGTGTACTCGTGCGGCTCGGCCTCGCGCAGGGTGCTGATCTTGATCTTCGCCCCCCACCGCTCGCTGACCTCGAAGACGCCGCTGACGAAGACCGGCGAGCCGGCGCAGCAGAGCGCGTAGAGGGTCTCGGCCTCCTCCCAGCAGACCGCCTCGGCGGCGCCGGTCGCGTCGCCGACCGAGAGCCGCAGCCAGGCGTCGCCGTTGCGCTTGCGCCGCAGCTCCCGCTCCCGCACCGCGTAGACGCCGCGGACGCGCTGACCGTCCTCGAGGTCGCAGAGAGCGACCCGTACGGCGGGCTCCTGCGGAGCGGATTCGGGCTCGACGAGCGTCTCGATCTGCGTCTGCTCGGCCATCGTTCGCCCAAGGTAAAGACGCGGGCGGACGGGCCGACGGAGCTAAAAGATCATCAGACCAGCAAGGCCGACGAAGCTGGTGGCCATGAGACTGGACATGGCAATGAAGCCGTGCACCATCGTCCGGTACATCGCATCAAAACGGACGTTGGCAGAGTCAAAGCGCTGGTTCATCGAGTCGTTCATCTCCTCCAAGCGCTGATTCATCTCGCCGCGCAGATCCTTGATGTCCGCCCGCAGCTCGCGAATGTCTCCGTTGACCTGATTTTCCCTTGCCATCACTGCCATGAGGCTAGCGTAACTTTCTGTCTGTAACGGAACAAGACGCAAAAGAACCAACTTCGAAGAAAATGCCTCACGGATGACGAACGCCGACCCCACGCGGGAGCTGACGCCGGCACTGATCCGCGGCGGGGGCGGCTCGGTCACTGTCCTCGAGGAAGGGGAGCTGGCGCCGGGACTGGAGGGAGCGCTCTGCCATCACGTCTTCGCCGACGGCGGCGCCCGCCGGGAGTCGACGATCGTGCTGACCTCGGTGCCCGAGGGAGTGGCCTTCGCGCCGGCGCTCGTCTGCCGCGACCGGAGTGAGCTCGGCTCGGGCAGGCCGGCGCAGCTGCCGGCCGAGCGCTGGCAGTCGACCGAGCTGGAGAGCGGCGCCTTCAACCGGCGCTACCGGCTCTTCACCCTGAAGGGCCAGGACCCGCTCTATGTAAGGGAGCTGTTCGCGCCTTCGCTGATCGCCTGGCTCGCGCACGACGTTCCCGCCGGCTTCTCCTTCGAGCTGAACGAGCGGCACCTTGTGGTCGCCGTCCCCGGCCATGTCGGCGGCGCCGAGCTGGAGCGGCTGCGCGGCCTCGCCGCCGAGGTCCGCCGCCGCCTCCGCGAGGAGGCCGAGGAGGAGGGGGAAGGCACCGGGGTCTTCGACGAAAGCGAGAAGCTGGCGAAGATCGAGGCGGCGCTGGGGAAGGCGGACTTCGCCGAGCCGCCGCCGAGCGTCGCTGCCGCGATAACCGGGTACCGCCACGCCGCCCGCTGGAAGCCGCGGGTCCTCCTCACCGGCCTCTTCTGGGCGGTGGTCCTCGCCGGGCTCGCCGCCCTCTTCGTCACCATCTTCTGGAACCCGTTCTTCGGCATCGGCGTGGTGCTGCTCGCCCTCCCCACCGGCTTCGGCATCGGCCGCACGATCGGCGCCTCCCGCTACCGCTGGGGCGACGTCTCGGTCAGCCGCCTCGGCCTCGAGCGCTTCCTGCGCGGCTACGCCGATTCCCACGGCCTGCAGATGCGGGACCGCTGGCGCTTCCACTCGCGCCACCGCGACCTGCCGCTCCCCGGGACCGCCTCGCACGTGATGGAGGGCCCGATCCCCGGCACCGAGCTCGATGGCGCCTTCGTCACCCTCGGCGACGCGGCGGAGCTGCGCAGCCAGGGGGCTGAGGTCGCCTACACCAGCGAACGGCCGCTCGCCGCGATCGCTGTCGTCGCCGACCTCGGCGCCTCGGCGCACGTGGAGGCGTTGCGGGGGGCCTCCCTGCCGGAGGACTACCGGCTCGAGAGCGCCGGCACGGAGGTCGCGATCTGGCAGCCGGTCGCCGGCAACCTGCTCTTCGAGGCGAGCGCCTTCGACCGCTTCCGCGCCCAGGCGGGAGAGCTGCTGGCGCCGGTCGCCGGGAGCGCCGGGTAGCGACTCAGGCCGGAGGCGAGTCGACGGCGAACAGGCGCCACTCGCCCGGCGCGCCCTTCAGCTCCCGCGCGCCGCGGTCGGCGAACTCGAAGCCGGATCCGACGACGAGCTCGCGGACGGTGCTGGAGACGAGCACCTCGCCGGGGCCGGCCAGCGCGCCGATCCGGGCGCCGATGTTGACCGCCATGCCGCCGACGTCGTCGCCGATCAGCTCGACCTCGCCGGTGTGGATCCCCGCCCGCACCTCGACGCCGAGGCCCGCCACCTCCTCCCGCAGGGCGCGGGCGCAGCGGATCGCCCGGGCCGGCCCGTCGAAGGTGGCGAGGAAGCCGTCGCCCGTGCGCTTGATCTCCCGGCCGCGGTGGCGCTGGAGGGCGCGGCGCACCAGGCCGTCGTGGCGCTCGAGGAGCTCTCGCCAGTCGGCGTCGCCGAGCTCCGCGGCCCGCTTCGTCGAGTCCACGATGTCCGTGAACATCACGGTTGCGAGCATCCGGTCGGGCTCGCGCTCGTGGCGCTCGCCGGTCAGGAACTCCTCGATCTCCTCGAGCACCGAGCTCGAGTCGCCGATCGCCGCGATGGTGTCGACCCCGGGCAGAAGGACGAGCTTGGCTCCGGGGATGTGCTCGGCCAGATAGTGCGCGTGGCGGATGTCGAAGCCGGCGTCGCCGGTCCGGTGCAGGACCAACGTCGGGACGCGGATCGTCGGCAGCACGTCGCGCAGGTCGACGCGGCCGTTGAGCG
>JALZHV010000164.1 GCA_030860625.1 Actinomycetota bacterium | reverse complement strand
GCGATCGCCTCGCGCAGGAGCTCCTCGACCTCGCCGAGGCGGGCGGGCAGCCAGCGGCTGGAGGCGTCGAGGACCGCCGTCACCGGCGGCGGCACGGAGGAGGGCCGGGTCACCCGCGGATGCCGGAGTGGATCGCGATGATCCCCCCGGCGAGCACCGTGTAACGGATGTCTTTGAAGCCGGCGTCGTCCATCTTCCGGGCCAGGCCTTCGGGACTGGGGAAACTGCGGACCGACTCGGGCAGGTAGGAGTAGGCCTCGGGGTTGCTGGAGAAGGCGCCGAGCAGGGGCACGATGCGGTCGAACCAGAGCGAGTAGAAGAGCGAGAGTGGCGGCCGGGTCGGCTGGGTGATCTCGAGGATGACGGCGCGGCCGCCGGGCTTGAGGACGCGCGCCATCTCGCGCAGGCCGCGATCGAGGTCGGCGAGGTTGCGGACGCCGAAGCCGACGGTGACGGCGTCGAAGCGCTCGCCGTCGTAGGGGAGCTCGAGCGCGTCGGCCCACTCGAAGCGGACGCCCTCGGCGCCGCGCTCGGCGGCCTTCTCGCGGGCGAGGTCGAGCATCGGCTCGGAGAAGTCGCAGCCGACGACGTGGCCGCCGGGGCTGACCCGCTTGGAGAGCTCGAGCGCGAGGTCGCCGGTGCCGCAGCAGACGTCGAGGGCGAAGTCACCGGGGCCGAGGCCGGTCTGGGCGGCGGCGCGCTCGCGCCAGCGGTGGTGGAGGCCGGCGGTCATCAGCGAGTTGAGCGCGTCGTAGCGGCCGGCGACGCGGTCGAACATGCGGTTGACCTGGCCGGCGAAGTCCGGCGATTGGCGGTTGTCGTTGATCGTGTCCACGGGAGTCAGGCGCCGGGCCTCTCCCAACCGCCTGCTCTAGTCGAGCGAGGAGAGGAAGTTCGCCAGGGCGTCGATCTTTTTCGGCGGCAGGTCTCGGTACGAGGGCATGATGCCCGGGCCGATTTCCACCGAGCGAATGATCGCAGCCCGCGGGACCCGGGAGGCGATGTGGGTCAGCTCCGGGCCGGGGCCGTGGTTGCCGTTCTCGCCGAGTTGGTGGCAGGCGAGGCAGCCGGCCGAGGCGGTGACCTCTTTGCCTTCCTCGTACTTGGAGGAGACCTCCATCTCAACCTCGGTCGGCGAGCCGGCGACGGCGCCGAGGTAGGTGAGGTAGCCCATCGCGATGATCGTGAGGATGCCGGCGGTGGTGGCGATCGGGCGGCGCTCCGGGCGGCGCTCCGGGCCGCGGTCGTAGAACGGCAGCAGCAGGAGCAGGACCATGCAGATGGTCGGGACGCCGATCGTCGCCAGCGGGACCAGCTCCGGCGGCTTGATCACGCGCAGGAGCTCGAAGAGGAAGAAGAAGTACCACTCGGGGCGCGGCACGTAGGTGGTCGAGGTCGGGTCCGCCTTCGGGCCCTGCTCGGCGCCGAGGAGGACCGACATGAGGATGATCACGGCGACGACGATCAGCGCCATCACCGAGTCCTTGAGGACCGCGTAGGGGAAGAAGGGCTTCCCCTTCTTCTTCAGGAGCTCGTATTCCTCGAGGTATTGCTGCTTGTCCTGCGGCTTCATCTAGTGCTCCGCTCCGTTGCTGCCCTCGCCGCTGACGGGGGCGCCGTTGACGCGGTTGCCGTTGACCCGGCCGTTGCCGTTGGCGCCCGCGTCCAGCTGCGCGACCGGCGAGGCGCCTTTCGGCCGCTCGGCTTTGATCCACGGCGGGGCGGTGGTGCCGAGCTTGACCACCAGGTACATGTGGGCGCCGATCAGGGCGATGATCGCTCCGGGCACCAGCAGCATGTGGATCGCGTAGAAGCGGGCGAGGGTGGTGGCGCCGAGCTCAGGGCCGGCGCGCAGGAAGTCGCTCAAATAGGGGCCCATGACGGGGCCGGTTCCGTTGATGTTGATGCCGACGATCGAGGCCCAGAAGGAGCGCTGGTCGAACGGCAGCAGGTAGCCGGTGAAGGCCATCGTCATCGTCAGGATCAGGAGGACGACGCCGATCACCCAGTTGAGCTCGCGCGGGTACTTGTAGGCGCCGAAGAAGAAGGTGCGCCCCATGTGCAGGAAGATCAGGATCACCATCACCGAGGCGCCCCATTTGTGCATCCCGTGGACGAGCTGGCCGAAGGGGACCTCGTTGTTGATGTGGGCGATCGAGGCGTAGGCCTGGGTCGCCGAAGGCACGTAGAACATCGCCAGGAAGACGCCGGTGATGGCCTGGACGATGAAGGCGAAGAGGGTGGCGGAGCCGAGCGTGTAGAACCAGTTGGTCCCCTTCGGCACCTTGCGGTAGAGCATGCCGGTAAGGAAGCCGCTGGCGGCTAGCCGCTGGTCGACCCAGCCGAGGGCGTCGATCGGGGCCTCTTTGGCCTGTTCGAGCAGCTTGTCGCCGGCGCTCTGGCGCTCGGGCGGGGAGCTCTTGAGGTCGGCCGGGGCCTGGCCCTTGGGGGTGCCAGCGCCGCCGGGCTTGCCCGGTTTGCGCAGGGGCGGCGGGACGACGGCGTCGGGGATGCTGGGTAGGCGCAGTTTCGGCATCAGGGGGCCGGGAAGGTAGAGGGTCGCGGCGGGTAGAGGTACTCCCAGATCCCGCCGGTGAACTCCCCGGGGTCACGGGCGCGGACGGCCTCGAGCTGGGAGGTGACGCTGTAGCGGGGGCCGATTTCGACCTGGCCGTTGCGGACGCGGGTCTGGAAGCGGTCGAGCGGGCGGACCGGCGGGCCGCCGAGGACTTTGCCGACGAAGTCGTAGACGCCGCCGTGGCAGGGGCAGATGAAGTTGCCGGCGGCCTCGACGAAGCGGACCGGGCAGCCGAGGTGGGCGCAGCGGTTGGAGACGGCGATGATCTCGTCCGCTTTCTCTTCGAGCTCGGGGGAGCCTTTGCGGACGTAGGCCATGGTCTTGCCGGCGTCGCCGATCCCCTCGGTCTCGGTGAAGACGACCTGGCGGTAGGTCTCGGTGACGAAGTCGGAGACCGGGCCGACCTTCTCCCAGCGTTCCTTGCCGCGGTGGAAGATCGGGGCAACGGCGAAGCCGACGGCCGGCAGCATGATCGCGGCGCCGGCGAGGCCGCCGAGGCCCTGCACGGCGACCGTGAAGACGCGACGGCGGGTCATCGACTCGCCCTCGAAGTAGCCCGGAGGGTCGGGCTTTACCCGCTCCTGCGTCGAGAGCTCTTCAGCCCCGTTTACCTTGTTCGCGTCGTCAGCCACAGTCGGTTCGCGTAGGGCTTTGCAGTCTATTGGTTGGACGGTGTGACTTGCGTCACAGAGGGTCGATTTCTTAAGAAGAGGCGGGGGAGAACTCGGTGGGTCTCCCCCCTTAGACCTGTATGCGGAGCAGCAGGTTCGAGCGGATGGCGATCGGGATCGCGCTTCTCGTCGGGGTCGTGGCCTTGCTGTTGCTCGTCAAGGGGCTGTACCCGGCCAACCTTCCCTCCGGGCGGAACCCCGACTTCGTCGACACGATCTTCGACAACCGCGGCGTCGTCTGGGCGGCTCGGTTGCTGCTCGTATCGGCGGCCGCTGTCTTGGCTTTCGGCGGCATCTTCATCGTCCTCTCGATCGGCATCCGCATGAAGAACGGGGAGTGGCTGCGGCGGGCGGGGCCGTTTGAGATCTCGGAAGGGACGCTTGGTCAAGCCATGGACGAGGCGGATTTCTGGCGTAGGGCAGCTGAGGCCAGCCGAGAGGAAACCGCCAGCTTGCGAGAGCAGCTAAGGGGATCGGGAGAAGTAATCGAAAGCAACTAGTAGGATGCTTCTGTCTGCATTAGCGAAGGATGATGAGCGTGACGCAAGAGGAACGGAAGAAGAAAATCGAATTGCTGCAGGCGCAGAATCGTGCTGCGATCGAGAAAGCCGATGCCTTCCTCCGCTGGTACGACCGAGAAGCGCCGATCCACCGGGCAAGGACGGAGCGGGTCTTCCGAGAACTGCGCGAAGCCGTTCGGCGCCGGTAGCGCTAGCGAGACCCGGCGGCGATCTGCTCAGCGGCGGTGCGCCAGAGGGCGGGGACCTCGTCGGGGCGGTACTCGGCGTGGAGGCGGGCGCAGTCGCTGATCAGGTCGGAGAGGATGACGACGGCGCGGGTGTCGCCGAGGGTGGCGAGGCGGTCGAGGCCGAGGGCGTAGAGGTAGTCGCCGGCAAGGAGGGCGAGGTCGGGGTCGTGGCCGGCGAGGAGGCGGGGCTGCTCGTAGTGGAGGAGGTAGCCCTCGCGGACCGCCTCGATGACGAGGGCGTACTCAGGGGAACCGGTGAGCTCGCCGAGCTCGGGTCGGTCGGTCGGGTCGATGACGTGGGGGGAGATCGGGGTGTCCTCGCTGCGCAGCTGGTCGGCGAGGACCTGCAGGGCGGTCACGCCAGCGCCTCGTCTAAGGACTCGGCGGCGGCTTCGAGGGTCTGGTTGATCGTCGCCGCGTCGTGGGCGAGGGAGACGAACCAGGCCTCGTACTGGGCCGGGGGCGGGTAGACGCCGCGCTCGAGGAGGGCGCGGCAGAAGCGGGCGTGGGCCTCGGTGTCGCAGGCGGTCGCGGTGGCGAAGTCGGTGACCGGGACGGGACTAAAGAAGAGGGTGACGAGGCCGGGGGCGGCGGCGACCTGGAGGGGGCGGTCGGCGGCGAGCTCTTCGAAGCCCTTGGCGAGGCGGTCGGTGAGGGCGCCGAGGCGCTCGTAGGCGGCGGCGTCGAGTTGCTCCAGCGTCGCCAGGCCGGCGGCGACCGCCAGAGGGTTTCCGGAGAGGGTGCCCGCCTGGTAGACGTCGCCGGCGGGGGCGATCCGTTCCATGTGCTCGCGCGGGCCGCCGTAGGCGGCGGCGGGG
>JALZHV010000163.1 GCA_030860625.1 Actinomycetota bacterium | reverse complement strand
CCCCCCCCACGCCCCTTAGGCGAGCAGTTGCTCGCCGATGTAGCCGCCGGGGCGGGCCCCGGGCGGTACGGCGAAGAGGGCGCTGCCGACGTGCTTGATGTACTCGTTGAGCGCGTCGACCGAGCCGAGCCGGCGCTGGATCGCGACGAACTGCTCGGGGTCGCGCTGGAAGCTGATGAAGAAGAGACCGGCTTCGAGCTCGCCGAGGCTCTCGTCGACGCCGT
This sequence comes from Actinomycetota bacterium, assembly GCA_030860625.1. Taxonomy (GTDB): domain Bacteria; phylum Actinomycetota; class Thermoleophilia; order Solirubrobacterales; family 70-9; genus VAYN01. The sequence goes on along the minus strand of JALZHV010000163.1, from coordinate 4,593 downwards.
CGGTGAACGAGTAGCCGCGGCGGAGGATGCGGGCGCCGCCGTTTTCGCGGGCCGCGGCGAGGCGGACGTGGGCGTCGTGGGGGATCGTGAGGTGGCCGTCGCGCCTGGCGTCGAGCGGCAGCGGCTCGAACTCGTCCTCGCCGCCGAGCGGGGCGCCGCTGTACTTGTGGCGGCCGATCGTCCGCTCCTGGTCGACCAGCGAGGCGCGGTCCCAGACCTCCAGCAGCATCCGGATCCGGCGCGTGACCAGGTAGCTGCCGCCGCGCATCCAGCCCGGCCCCTCGTCGCCGACCCAGACGAAGCGCTCCATCGCCTCTCCATCCTCGGCGCGGATGTTGGCGGTGCCGTCCTTCAGCCCCATCAGGTTGCGCGGCGTGTCCTGGCTGCGGCTGGTGGTCGAGGTGCGGCCGAAGCCGAGCTGGGACCAGCGCATCGCCACCGTGCCGCGGCCGATCCGGGCCAGGTTGCGGACGGCGTGGAAGGCGACCTGGGGGTCGTCGGAGCAGGCCTGGACGCAGATGTCGCCGCCGCTTTCGGCCGGGTCGAGCACGTCACCGGGCAGCGAGGGCAGCGGCCTCAGCGCGGCGGGGCGCCGCCCCCCGAGGCCAAGCCCCGGCTTGTCGAACAGGCTCGGCCCGAAGCCGAAGGTGACGGTGAGGCGGGAGGGGAGGAGGCCGACGGTCTCGCCGGTGTCGTCGGGCGGCGCCAGCGGTACTTCGTTGGCGTCGCCGACCATCTCGCCGGCGCTCGCCTCCGCCGCCGCCCGCGTCCACTCCCGCATCAGCTCGCGCAGCTCGGCGCGGTCTTCGCTCAGCAGGTCGAAGGCGGCGAAGTGGAGTCGGTCCGGCATCGCGGTGTCGATCCCGGCCTGGTGCTCGCTGAAGAAGGCGACGGTGCCGGTGCCCCCGCCGTCGGCTTCGGCGATTTGACGCCCTGCCAGGAGCCCCCCGCCCCCGAGACCCACCGTCGCAGCGCCCACGCCGGCGGATGCCAGCAGGCGGCGGCGGGTGATCTGGGTTCTCGGAGACAAGGAGTCCTGGCGACTGGTTTAGGGCGCCCTAATTAGGGCGCCCTAAAACCTACCAAGACGCTAGGGATTCAGTCGCGTGACAGCCACGGCTGCGTCCAGCTGCCCGTGCCGCGGGTCAGCTGCTCGGCCTCCTTCGGCCCCCAGGTCCCGCCCTCGTAGGTATGCACCGGCCCCGGCTCGTCGAGCAGCGGCTGCACCACCCGCCAGGTCTCTTCGATCGAGCTCTGCCGCGTGAAGAGGCCGTGCTCGCCGGCGATCGCGTCGCCGAGCAGCCGCTCGTAGGGCTCAGGGTCTTCGCCGGGCTCCTTCTCGAAGAGGACCTCGAGGTCGCTCGCCTGGAAGCGCTCCTCCCCGGCCTGCTTCGCGTAGAGGCGGATCCGCGCCCCCGCTTCCGGCTCGATCCGGATCGTCATCTGGTTCGGTTCCGGCGTTTTCCCCGGCCCGACCCCGAGCCGCGGCGGCCGCTTGAAGAAGACCGTCACCTCGGTCGACTTCACCGGCAGGCGCTTGCCGGCGCGGACGAAGAAGGGGACGCCGCTCCAGCGCCAGTTGTCGACCTCCAGCTCGACCGCGGCGAAGGTCTCGGTGGTCGAGTCCGGCGCCACGTCGGTGACGTCGAGGTAACCCTCGTACTGGCCGCGCACGTAGCGCCCCGGGTCGGCCGCCCGCATCGCCTTGAAGAACTCGAGCTTCTTGTCGCGGACGCTGTCGGGGTGGTTGCCGGCCGGCGGCTCCATCCCGACCAGGCCGAGCACCTGCAGGGCGTGGTTCTGGATCACGTCGCGCATCGCCCCGACCGCGTCGTAGAAGCGGCCGCGGTCCTCAACCCCGAAGTTCTCGGCGATCGTCATCTGCACGTGGGAGACGTGCTGGCGGTTCCAGACCGGCTCCAGCATCGTGTTGGCGAAGCGCAGGTAGGTGATGTCCATCACCGGCTCCTTGCCGAGGTAATGGTCGATGCGCAGGACCTGCTCCTCGCGCAGGACCTTGCAGAGTTCGGCGTTGAGCGCGCGGGCCGAGGCGAGGTCGTGCCCGAACGGCTTCTCGATCACGACGTGCGCGTTCTCGGTCAGCCCCGCCGCGCCCAGGCCCTGGACGACCGTGGCGAAGAGGGAGGGCGGAATCTCCAGGTAGAAGACCGGGCGGGCGCAGTCGCCGATCGCCTCCCCGACCCGCTGGAAAGTCTCTGCTTCGGAGTAGTCGCCCTGGACGTAGGTCATCCGCGCGGCGAGGCGGGCGAAGACGTCCTCGTCGGGATCGCCGACGCTGGCGCCGATCGCGTCCCGCGCGTGGGCGCGCAGCTGCTCGTCGTCCCACTCGTCGAGGGCCACCCCGACGATCGGGCAGTCGAGCTTCCCGCGCTCCTCCAGGCGGTAGAGCGCCCGGAAGGTCATTTTCTTCGCCAGGTCGCCGCTGATCCCGAAGATCGCCAGCACGTCGGCTGCGTTGCTCATCGGCGGCAGGCTATCGTCCCCAACCCACCCCCTTAGCGCTTACGAGCGGAGGTCTGAATGGAACTCGGAATCGTCGGTCTCGGCCGAATGGGAGCCAACATGGCGCGGCGCCTGATGCGCGACGGCCACCGGATCGTCGCCTACGACGTCAACCCGGACGCGGTCGCGAAGCTGGCGGGCGAGGGGGCCGACGGCGCCTCGTCGCTGGAGGAGATGGCGTCGAAGCTGAGCGCACCGCGCTCGGTCTGGATCATGGTCCCGGCGGGGGAGATCACCGAGCAGACGGTCGACGCCGTCGCCGCGGTGCTGGAGTCCGGCGACGCGATCGTCGACGGCGGCAACTCTTACTACCGCGACGACATCCGCCGCGCCGAGAAGGTGGGCGAGCGGGGGATCGACTACGTCGACTGCGGCACCAGCGGCGGCGTCTTCGGCCTCGAGCGCGGCTACTGCCTGATGATCGGTGGCCCCGACCGGGCGGTCGAACGCCTCGACCCGATCTTCGCCAGCCTCGCTCCTGGGGTGGGGACGGCGGAGCGGACGCCGGGGCGCGACGGCGACCCCTCGCCCTCCGAGCAGGGGTACCTCCACTGCGGCCCGAACGGCGCCGGCCACTTCGTGAAGATGGTCCACAACGGGATCGAGTACGGGATCATGGCCGCCTACGCCGAGGGGATGAACATCCTCAAGAACGCCAACGCGGGGAAAGTGAAGCGCGAGGCGGATGCCGAGACGGCGCCGCTCGACCACCCCGAGTACTACCAGTACGACCTCGACCTGCCCGAAGTCGCCGAGGTCTGGCGGCGCGGCAGCGTGATCGGCTCCTGGCTGCTCGACCTGACCGCGGCGGCGCTGCGGGAGTCGCCGCAGCTGGAGGAGTTCGCCGGCCGCGTCTCCGACTCCGGCGAGGGCCGCTGGACGGCGATCGCGGCGATCGACGAGGGGGTGCCGACGCCGGTCCTCACCACCGCCCTGCACGAGCGCTTCTACTCCCGCGGCCTCGCCGACTTCGGCGACAAAGTGCTCTCGGCGATGCGCAAGCAGTTCGGCGGCCACGACGAGAAGGCGAGCTGAGCCGAGTGGCCATAGAGCTGGAGGTAGCCGGTGACGAAAAGGCCGCCTCCAGGCGCGCCGCCGAGTTGATCGCCGCAGCGGGCGCCGAGGCCGCGGCCGAGCACGGCCGCTTCGCCTTCGCGATGAGCGGCGGCCGCTCCCCCTGGGCGATGCTGGCGATCCTCGGCGACCTCGAACAAATGCCCTGGGACCGGACCGAGCTCTTCCAAGTAGACGAGCGCGTCGCGGCCCCTGGCGACCAGGACCGCAACCTCACCCACATGGTCCTCGGCCTCTCGATGGCCCACCAGCCCGCCCTGCGCCCGATGCCTGTCACCCAGCGCGACCTTGACGGCGCCGCCCGCACCTACGAAGAGTCCCTGCCCGAGCGCTTCGACCTCGTCCACCTCGGCCTCGGCCCCGACGGCCACACCGCCTCCCTCGTCCCCAACGATCCGGTCCTCGACGTCACCGACCGCCGCGTCGCGATGACCACCGAGCCCTACCAGGACCACCGCCGCATGACCCTCACCTACCCCGCCCTGAACGACGCCCGCCGCATCGTCTGGCTAGTCACCGGCCCCGACAAGCGCGACCCCCTGCAGAAGCTCCTAGAAGCCGATCCCTCGATCCCCGCCGGCCGCGTCCGCAACGAGGACATGGTCGTAGTGGCCGACGAAGCCGCCGCGCCGGCAAGCTAGTGATTCTGCAGTAGTCGTTAGCGAATTAGCTAACATTCTTTTATGTCTGCTGCATCGTTGATTTCTGACGTCTTGGAGCGGAGCGGCCTCCGTCAAGCAGAGCTGGCTCGTCGGGCAGGGTTGCCGCGTTCGGTCCTCAACGCCTACTTGAAAGGCAGTCGGGAGCCCGGGGCAGACACTCTTTTGCGCATAGTCGCGGCGGCGGGGGTCAAGCTGGAGATCGAGGAGCGCAAGCCGCCTGTCGACCCGGAGCGGGCAGAGAAGATCCTCGTGCAGGTGCTGGGGCTTGCGGAGGCGCTTCCTTACCGACCCCGCGCTGAGATGCGGTACCCGCCCTTGGCGGATCGTCTTGCTC
>JALZHV010000162.1 GCA_030860625.1 Actinomycetota bacterium | reverse complement strand
CGACTGGCCCTTCGGATCCGCGAGCTCCCAGTCCAGATACCGCTTGCCAGGGATGAAAGGGCACTCGTCGCCGCAGCCCATCGTCACGACGACGTCGGCCCACTCGGCGTCCTCGGTCGTCAGCCGCTTCGGCCGGCGATCGGAGACGTCGATGCCGAGCTCCCGCATCGCCTCGGCGACCTCGGGGTGGACCCGGTCGGCGGGCGTGGTCCCGGCCGAGCGGGCGCCGTGCCTGCCGTCGGCGGCGCGTTCGAACAGCGCCTGGCTCATCTGCGAGCGGCCGGCGTTGTGGAGGCAGACGAAGAGGGCGTTCGCCACGCCCGCAGGTTATTCGCGCCGCGCTTCGCCTCGTTAACGAGTTGCCAACGCAGCGATCTCCGGCGCCGGCGGGCTCGGCTCGGGCGGGTCGATCGGCGGCTGCGGTTCGGCCGGCCCGGGGTCGGGCTGCGGCGGCGGCACCGGATCGGGTTGCGGCGGCCCTGGCGGCCCGGGGTCGGGCGTGGGCACCGGCGGCACCGGATCCGGCTGCGGCGGCCCCGGCACAGGCGTCTCCAAACGTGGCTCCATGCCCTCGTCCTACCCAGCGGATCGATCCGGCGAACTCGGGAGTTTCTTCGGCGCGTGAAAGTGGGTAGCCGGTCGGCACCCGATCAAGGAGGATCAAGCAATGAGCCAACCGACCTTGGAGGAGGCCCGGGAGCTGAGCGAATGGCGCCCGCCGCTGGGCGTCCTTTCCGTCTACCTCGGCTTCGACCCCGCCGACCGCGGCGGCGCTTGGCGCACCGAGCTCCGCAACGGTCTCGACTCCGTTCTCGATGCCCACAAGGAAGCCGAGCACGACCGGCGCGTGGCGCTGCGGGCGACGGCGAAGCGGTTGACGGAACGGTTCGAAGACGGCGATCTGCGGCCGCCGCCGCGCGGGGAAATCGGTTTCGTCGAGGTCGCCGAGAAGGAGGGGGTCGAGCACTGGTTCGGCACCGGCGTGCCGCCGGCGGCGAGCTCCTGTGTCGAGTTCGGCCCCGAGCCGGTGGTGGCGCCGTTCATCGACCTCTCCTGCCGCGGCGGCGCCCGCGCGGTCGCGATCCTCTCCTCCGAGCGGGTGAAACTGCTGCGCTGCGCCGAAGGCACCCTCGAGGAGCTCGAGGACTGGGAGCTCAGCATCACCAGCGGCGACTGGCGCGAGCGCAAGTCGCAGAGCACCAACAACCCGGCGCGCGCCCAGGGCGTCAGCGCCTCCGGCCACGACCAGTACGGCGAACGCCTCGACCACAACCGCCAGCGCTTCCTCACCGAGACCGGCGGCCTCGTGGCGCGGCGCCTGGAGGGCGACGGGCTGGGGGAGGTGCTCGTCTTCGGGCACAGCAAAGACGCCGAGAGCTTCGGCTCGGGCTTCGACAGCTCCAAGGCGAAGCTGACCGCCGCCGGCGACCAGGACCTGATCTCGGTGCCGACCGGCCAGCTGATCGACCTCGTCGCCGAGACCGTCGAGCGGATCGACCGTGAGCGCGAGCTGGCCCTGGTCGAGCGGGTGCTGGGCGAGGCGAAGGGCGGGACCAAGGGCGCCCTCGGCCGGCAGGAGACGAAGGAGGCGCTGGCCGAAGGCCGGGTCGACCACCTGGTCTTCGACGGCTCGATCGACGGCCACGAGGCCGAGTCCCTGATCCGCGGCGCCCTCGCCGGCAGCGCCCAGGTGACGGTCGTCCGCGATGGGGTCGCCGCGCCTCTCGCCGAGGCCGAAGGAGTGGCCGCGATCCTGCGCTACTGAGCCAGATGTGTGACCCCCGTCCGGTTCGCCGATTGCCCTCGGGGGTAGGTGAGGGGCATCAGCCAGGAGAAGAGAAAATCGAAAGGAGAGCGGGCTTGAGCGAGCAAGAGCGCGTTGCCGGTGGCCCCTTGGGCAAGGTCGTGGGACGAGCCAAGAAGATGGCCGGAGCGGTGCTGGACCGAGAGGACCTGCAGCGCGAGGGACAGCTTCAGGAGGTCCAGGCCGAGACGCAGATGGAGGCCGCCGAGCGGGAGGCCGAGGCCGAGCGCAAAGAGCGGGAGGCCGAGATCGAGGCAGAGCGCGCCGAGACCGAGGCCGAGCGCCGCGAGGTCGAACTCGAGGCCGCCGAGATCGAGGCCGAAGAGCAGGCCGAGCGCAAACGGGCCGAGGAAGAGCGCGAGGCCGCCCGCCGCGCGGAGGTCGAGAAGGTCGCCGCCGAGCGCGAGCGCCTGGCCAAGGAAAGCCGCGCCCAGGCCCAGCGCCAGGAGGCCGCCGCCGAGAAGGGCGAAGCCAAGCGCGAGGCCGCCGACCTGAAGCGCGAAGCCGAACGCGCCGAGCAGGCCGCGGCGGCGATCGACCCGAAGGAGGAGAACTAGATGCCCCTGCCCACGATCCCGAAGACGATCTTCAACTCGTCGGTGAAGCTGGCGAGGACGCCGCTCGACATCGCCATCGGCGCCATGGGCGGCGCCGGCTCGCCGGCCAAGTACCTGCTGGACCGGGCCGAGGCCGGCGCCCGCAGCGCCACCGGCGTCCTCTTCGCCGACGAAGAGCTGAAGGAAGAAGGCCGCTCGGCGCTGCTGGCGACCAAAGAGCGCGAACGCGCGGTCGAGCTGCGCGAGAAAGCCGAGGTGCAGGAGCGCGAGGCCGAGGAGCGGCAGGCGAAAGCCAGCGAAGCCGCCCAGGAGGCCGCCGCCGAAGCGCGCCGCAAAGCCGAGCAGGACCGGCGCAAAGCCGAGAAACGCCGCCGCGAACGCGAGGCCCGCGCCAAGAAAGCCGAGCAGGCGAAAAAGCAGAAGACGAAAAAAACGGCGGCGAAAGTCAAACGCTCCAACGCGAAAGCGGAAAAGAGCGCGAAGCTGCAGAAACTCGAGGCCAAAGAAGAGAGCATCGCGGCCAAAGAAGAGGCCGCGGCCACCGAGCGCGAAGCCGAGCGGCTCGAGGAGGCCGCCGCGGCCGCCAAGGAGGCGCGCAAAAACGGCGACGGGACCTAGGCCAGGTCAGGTCGACCCAGATTGACGACGGCGGGGCACTCCAGGACCTTCTTCCACTGCCACCCGGCGGGAGAGGATCCTGGGGTGCTGCTCGACCCCGACCAGCAGGTAACCGAGCCCTGGGGCGAGCCCGAATACGGGCCCTGCGACAAGTGCGAGGGCGCCGGCACCGCCGTGTATGAGTGCTTCTCCTGCATGGAGGCGGGCTCTGAGCCCGACTGCCCCGCCTGCCAGGGCCGGGTCCGCTTCAGCCAGACCTGCCCCACCTGCGAGGGCGACGGCGAGATCCGCCGCACCGAACGCAAGGGGATCGCCGTCTTCCCCAAGCGCGAGGGCCTCTACCGCTACCTCGCCTGGAAAAACGACGCCAACATCGAGGGCAAGGTCGTGATCGAGCTGGAGGGGGAGCTGAGCGAGGACCGCGACCTCGACGCCGACCACGGCGCGCTCCTGATCTTCCCCGAGCGGCTGGTCTCGGTCGAGCCGCTCGACTCCGAAGTCGTGCGTTCGATCACCGCCCGAACCGGGGAAGAGGAAGAAGGCTGATGATTAAGTCGATGCTCGGACTGGGGGCGTTGCAGGGGGTGGGGGAGCTGGCGCTGCGCCCGGCGCAGCTGGTCTCCGACGCCTTCCACCAGCGCGCCGTCCTCTCCGAGACCGACCACCGCCCCTGGCCGCTGCCCGACGCGCCCTGGTTCATGGGCCAGACCTGGGTCGACCTGCTCTTCGCCCACTGGCGCGTCCCCGAGGAGGCGCTGCGCGAGGTGGTGCCGCCGGAGCTGCCGATCGACACCTACGACGGCGACGCCTGGCTCGGCGTCACCCCCTTCTGCGTCCGCGGCCTGCGGGTGCGGGGAACGCCGCCGGCGCCGGTCTTCTCGACCTTCCCGGAGCTGAACGTCCGCACCTACGTCAACGTCGAAGGCAAACCCGGCATCTACTTCCTCAGCCTCGACGCCGACAGCTGCGCCGCCGTCCACACCGCCCGCCGCTCCTTCCGCCTGCCCTACTTCCGCTCCCAGATCGCCGTCGACAAGGACGAGAAGGGGATCGGCTACGACCTGATGCGCACCTCCGACGACGGCCCGCCCGCCTACTTCTCCGGCCGCTACGGAGCCGAAGGTGCCCCGCTGCCGGTCCGCGACGGCTCCCTGGAGCGCTGGCTGACCGAGCGCTACTGCCTCTACACCCTCGACGACGCCCGCCGCATCCAGCGCGGCAACATCCACCACCCGCCCTGGCCGCTCCACAAGGGCTGGGCCGAGATCGAGACGAACACGATGGCGATGCCGTTCGGGATCGAGCTAAGCGAGGAGCCGCTGCTCCACTTCTCGCCCCGCCAGGACGTCGTCGTCTGGCCGCTCCTCCCCGCCTGACCCCCCCTTATCGCGCGTTTGCGCCCCCGTCCCCGCGGGGATGAGTCCGCCATGAACGACGACCTCAAACCCGAAGAGCAGAAACCCGGCGACGAAGCCCCCGCCGACGAGCCCTCGTCCGGCGAGAACATCTGCCCCGTCTGCGGCGGCAGCGGCGACAAGGACGGCTCCCGCTGCGACCACTGCGAAGGCACCGGCAAAGTCATCGAGCCGATCGGCGGCGGCTAAGCCTCGCGGGGAACTCGATGCCGAGTTTGGCCAGTGTCCTCGGCGTCGGATACTCGAATCCCCGTAACGGTATTAACCAGCCGCCAGCTTTTCTTTGGCGACCACCACCGTCTCCATCGCGGAGTTCAAGACCTTTCTTCCCTCTTCGGTGAGGAGGTCAGCCTTGTCATCCAGATCCTCCAGGGCTGGGGCTACTGCTTCAATCCGCCGCTTCATTTCAGGCCGGTCTTCAAGGG
>JALZHV010000005.1 GCA_030860625.1 Actinomycetota bacterium | reverse complement strand
GTGGTCGCCTGCAACGCGGAGGTGGCCTCGGAGGCGGCGGCGATCCTGCGCGCGGCGGGGACGCGGGCCGAGGTGGCGACCAACGTGATGCCCGAGCTGGGCCGCCTGGAGATCGAACCGGCCCGCGAGGCGATCCTCCGCGCTTTCCTCGAGCACGTGATCGGCGGCAAGGGCCTCAGCGCCAGCGCCGAGTTCGAGCGGATGGTGAGGATGCCGACGCCGGAGGCGGCGTTGGCGGCGACGCGCCTGCTCTCCCGCGGCGCCGGGGGCGAGCCCGGGATCGGCGACGTCGTCGTCGTCGACATCGGCGGCGCCACCACCGACGTCCACTCCGACCGCGCGGTCGAGCCGGCGACGCCCGGGATCGAGCAGCCGCTCCTGCCCTCGCCGCCGACGCTGCGGACGGTCGAGGGAGACCTCGGGCTGAGGGCCGGTTCCCCCGGCGTCCTCGCCGCCGACGGTCGCTGGATCGCCTCCGAGGCAAAACTGGAAGAGACCTCAATTAGACAATCTGTATCGAAGCGTTCGGAGGAATCCGAGTGGGTGCCGGACGATCCGGAGGAGGCGCGGTTGGACGGTCTGCTTGCCGTCGGCTGCGCCACCCACGCGCTCACCCGGCACTGCGGGACGATGCTGCTGACGCGCGGCGAGGCCGGCCCGCCGACGCTCGTCCGCGAGGGCCCCGATCTGCGCGAGATGGGGCTGTTTTTGGGAACCGGGGGGGTTTTCGCGCACCGGGCCGATGGCGAGTGGATCCTGCGGGAAGCGCTGGCGAGGCGGGCACCGCGGTCGCTGGCGCCCCGGGACCCCCGGATCGCGGTCGACGCCAACTACGTCCTCGCCGCCGCTGGCCTGCTGGCGGGCGACGATCCCGCCGCCGCCCTTCGCCTCCTGCGCCGCGAGCTCGCCCTTTCAAAAACTGGACACTCTGACTAATCACTTGTTAGGCTCGGCGTGCTGCTCGTCCTCCGAATCCCGGATGATCCGGGAGACAGGGAGCTCAGGGGAATCGTGTTCAGACGCCGACAGAACGAGAGCATCACCCGCCTCTTCTACGCGGGGGACATCCACGGATCGCGCGTCTGCTGGAAGAAGTTCGTCAACGCCGCCGCCCACTATCCCGCCGACGTCCTGGTCATGGGCGGGGACCTGACCGGCAAGGCCCTGGTCCCGATCGTCCGCGAGGGGGACGGCTCCTACGGCGCCCGGGTGATCGGCGAGCAGCGGGTGGCCCGCACGGCGGAAGAGCTCGACCAGATGCAGCGGGCGATCTCGATGAACGGGATGTACCCGCTGATCGTCGACCGCGACGAGGCGCAGCGCCTCGCCGAGGACGCGGCGCGGCGCGAAGAGGCCTTCGAGCGGGCGCTGCTGGACGAGCTGCGGCTCTGGGTGGAGTTCGCGGACGAGCGGCTGGGCGGCACCGACGTGCGCGCCTACGTGATCCCCGGCAACGACGACCCCTGGACGATCGACGAGGTGCTCGCCTCGGGAACCCACGTCGTCGCCTGCGACGAGAGCGTGCAGAGGGTGGGCCCCCACGAGCTGGTCTCCTTCGGCTACGCCAACCGCACGCCCTGGAAGACGCCGCGGGAGCTCGACGAGGAGGAGATCTACGAGCGGCTGAAGCGCCTGACCAATCAGCTCGAGCGCCCGGAGCGGGCGATCTTCAACATCCACGTCCCGCCCCGTGAGAGCAGCCTCGACACCGCCTACGAGGTCGACGAGGAACTCCGGTACGTGACCAAGGGGGGCCGACCCCACGAGATCGCGACCGGCAGCTCAGCGGTTCGACAGATAATCGAGGAGACCCAGCCCCTGCTCAGCCTGCACGGTCACATTCACGAGAGCAAGGGTGTGACGACTATTGGTCGAACGGTGGCAATCAATCCCGGTTCCGATTACGGTAGCGGTCACCTTGACGGCTGTTTGGTCCATTTGGAACCGGACCGTGTGGTCAACGAATACCTGGTCTCAGGTTGAGGAAAAACGAAAGGGAGAGGCATGACTGAGTTGGGGGAGAGGCCGGCGGCGCAGAGCGCTCCGGGGGGGAGTTTCGCGCGTAGGGCGACGGGTCTGGTGCGGGAGGTCTCGCCGTTCACGACCTTCGTCTTCAACATGGCGACGCAGCCGACCGCGATCCTGCTGGCGGTCACGCTCTTCTTCCCGTTCGCCATCTTCCCGGGGGGATCGATCTGGCTCGGCCTGGGGATGGCGCTCGTCTTCGCCCTCGTGCTCTGCCTCTGTTACGGCCTCTTCACCTCGGCGATCCCGCGCAGCGGCGGCGACTACGTGCTGGTCAGCCGCGTCACCCACCCGGTGGTCGGGATCGTCTCGTCCTTCTTCTGGGTGGCAGGGGTGATCCTCGTCATCGCCTTCGTCGCCCAAGCCTTCGTCCAGGTCGCGCTCGGGCCGTCGCTGGCGGCGGTGGGGCTGGTCAGCGGCGACGGCTCGCTGGTCACCGCCGGCGAAGACATCGCCAGCGACAGGTGGTGGCAGTTCGGCATCGGCACGGCGCTGATCCTGCTCTCGGCCGCGCTGCTCGCGGGCGGGTGGCGCTGGACGACCCGGATCCTCAACGGGCTCTGGGCGGTGATGATCCTCGGCCTCGCGACCGTCCTCCTCTTCCTCCTCTTCAAGAGCCAGGACGGGTTCATCAGCGCCTTCAACGGGCTCGCCGGCGAACCGAACGCCTACGACAACGTCATCGCCAACGCCGGCAAAGAAGGCGTCGACACCTCTCCCGCCTTCAGCATGCACAACACCTGGCCGACGATGGCGGCGATCGCCGGGCTCTCGATCTACGGCTGGCTCTCGATCTACATCTCCGGCGAGGTGCGGCGGGCGAAAGACACCACCCAGGTGAAGATCATGAGCCTGGCGACGATCGCCCACATCGGCATCGCGGCGCTGCTCGCGGCGGTCTTCATCTGGAAGTTCGGCGGCGACTTCCTCGTCGCGATGAACGGCTCGGAAAGCAACCCCCTCGCGGCGCCGCCCTACTACACGTTCCTGACCTCGATCGCCGGCGACAGCACCATCTTCGCCTGGTGGCTGTTCATCACCTTCGCGGTTGCCTATCCGCTGCTGATGCTGCCGAACATCACGATCGCGGTCCGATCCTTCTTCGCCTGGGCCCTCGACGGGCTGCTGCCCGCGCGCTTCGGACGGGTCTCGCCGCGCACCCACGCGCCGAACTACGCGATCGCGCTGACGGTGGTCTTCGGCATCGCCGCCCTCTACTGGGCGACGAGCAACCAGGAAGGCTTCAACAAATTCCTCTACGAGGCGGTCCTGCTGCAGCTGGTGACGATGATCCTGCTCTCGCTGGCGGCGGTGCTGCTGCCCTACCGCAAGCCCGAGATCTGGCAGGGCTCGGCGACGACCAAGCGGCTCTTCGGCGTCCCGGTCGTCGCCCTCGCCGGCGCCCTCAGCATCGCCCTGATGATCGGCCTCTTCGTCATCTACATGAAGTACCCCGAACTCGGCATCGAAGACAAGGGCCACTTCTTCCGCGACTGCGCGATCGTCCTCGGAGCGGCGCTGGTGACCTTCTTCGTCGCCCGCACCGCCCGCAAGCGCCAGGGCGTGGACGTGGACAAGCTCGCGGCCGAGATCCCGCCCGAGTAGTGACGCCGGCCGACCAGTCGCTGCCGGACCCCGTGGCCGAGGGAACGCGAATCGCGGAGGCCGCCGCCGAGCGCGGCCTGCCGCTGCGGGTGCTGGGCGGGGTCGCCGTGGCGATCCTCTGTCCCAGCAGCCGGCGCCCGCCCCTGCAACGTGACTACGCCGACATCGACCTCGCCACCAGGGGCGCCGCCAAGGAGGGGGTGGCGAGCCTGATGGAGTCGCTCGGCTACGCGGCCGATCGCGAGTTCAACACCCTCCACGGCCACCGCCGCCTCTACTTCTGGGACGAGGCGCGGCAGCGCCAGGTCGACGTCTTCGTCGACGAGGCGAACCTCTGCCACCGGATCGGGTTCAGGGATCGGCTCGAGCTCGTGCCGCTGACCCTCTCCCTCGCCGATCTGACGGTGTTGAAGCTGCAGGTAGTGGAGACGAACCACAAGGATTACCTGGACATCTGTGCGATCTTCACCGACCACGACCTGAGCGAAGACGAGAATGGAGTCAACTTCACCTACATCGCCGACCTGTGTGCCTCGAACTGGGGACTGTGGCGGACGCTGGGCATGGTCGCCGAGCGCAGCGAACGGTTCGCTCGCGAGCTGCCCGGCTTCGAGGCCGGAGAGCTGGTGGCCGGTCGCCTGCGGCGGCTGCGGGGGGCGCTGGACGGGGCTCCGAAGACGCGCGGATGGAAGTTGCGGGCGCGGGTGGGGGAGAGAAAGCGCTGGTATGAGCTTCCCGAAGAGGTGCATTGAAGATGGTCCTGTCACATGCTTCGGATAGTCTCGCCTGTGTGAAGAGGCTGACTAATCGCCTCGGGAGGGGCAAAAATTGACGCGGCCGCGACGGGGGGAGCCCCGAGCGAGGACGAAGATCCTCGAGGCGAGCCGGAAGTTGTTCGCCCGGCGGGGCTTCTCGGAGACCTCGATGGGGGATATCGCGCGGGCGGCGCAGGTCGCGCGGGCCACCGTGTACAACAACTTCGACGACAAGCAGGACATCCTCGCGGCGATCATCAGCGACTACATGACCGGGTACAACCGGATCGCCCAGCGGCTGCGCGAAAACGCCCGCTACGGGCAGACCTCGTTCGACCTGATCCTGGAGATGGTGCGCGAAGCGCTGGCCTGGCGGGTCGAGAACGCCGACCTGCGGCCGATCGTCGCCGTCGCCCGCAACCTCCGCGGCTCCGGCTGGGAGGAGGCGAACAAAGCCGCTGACGACGCGATGCTCGGCTGGATCATGACCGTGCACGCCGCGGACGAGGCGGCGGGCCTGATCCGCGAGGACATCGACCTCGAATTCGGCGTCCGCGCCGCCTACGCGATGATCGAGTCGGTCCTCTCCACCTTCGACGTCAACTCCAGCCCGGAGGAGATCGACAAGGCGGCCCACCAGCTGGCGCTGCTGCACTGGCATTCGATCTGCCGCGTTCCGCCTGAGGAGGCTCCGCAGAGCCCGTTAGGTAGAAAACCTGTCACCTAAAACCGTAGACAGATTGTCTAGCTACGGTAAGGTGTTGTGGGCGTGTCCGTTCCAGATCACAACGCGGGGGATCTGGCACACCTGATCCACCCCCTTACCGACCATGCGCAGCTGGCTGAGACCGGCGCGCTGGTGATCGCCCGCGGCGAAGACTGCGAGCTGATCGCCGAGGACGGGCAGCGGCTGATCGACGGCAGCGCCGGCCTCTGGACCGTCAACCTCGGTCACGGGCGGCAGGACCTGATCGACGCCGCCACCGAGCAGCTGCGGAAGCTTCCCTACGCCGCCACCTTCGGCGGCGTCTCGGCCCGGCCGCCGATCGAGCTGGCGGAGCGGATCGCGGACCTGGCGCCCCCGGGGATGAGCGGCGTCTTCTTCGTCACCGGCGGCAGCGAGGCGAACGAGACCGCGATCAAGCTCGCCCGGCGCCACTGGATCCGCCAAGGCAAGCCGGAAAAGTCGATCGTGCTGGCGCACGACCGCGGCTACCACGGCCTCGCCGGGGTGACGACCACCGTCACCCGCCTGCAGCCCTACCACCCCGACTTCGGGATCGAAGCCCCCGACATCCGCGAGGTGCCGGCTCCCTACACCTACCGCTGCCCCGACGGCGTCCCCTGCGATCCGGCGACCTGCCGGGTCGCGCAGGGCGTGGCGCTGGAGGAACGGATCGAAGCGCTCGGCCCCGACCGGGTCGCGGCGGTGATCGTCGAGCCGGTCTTCGGCTCCGGCGGCGTGATCGTGCCGCCGCCCGGCTACCTGCGCCGCCTGCGGGAGATCTGCGACCGCCACGAGGTGCTGCTGATCGTCGACGAGGTCATCACCGGCTTCGGCCGCCTCGGCACCTGGTTCGCCTGCGACCTCGAAGGCATCTCGCCGGACCTGATCACCTTCGCCAAGGGGGTCAGTAGCGGTTACATCCCGCTCGGCGGCGTGGTCGTCAGCGACGAGCTCTGGGACGAGCTTCGCGACCCCGCCCGCAGCCCCGGCTTCCTCATGCACGGCTTCACCCACTCCGGCCACCCGGTCGCCTGCGCCGTCGCCCTGGCGAACATCGAGGCGATCGAACGGGAGGGCCTGCTCTCGCGGGTCGTCTCTGCCAGCGAGGTGCTGGCCGGCCTGGTCGCGCCGCTCCGCGACCATCCCGAAGTCGGCGAGGTCCGGCAGGCGGGGCTGATGGTCGGCGTCGAGCTCGTCGCCGACAAGGGGACGCGGCAGCGCTGGCCGACCGAGATGGGCCGTGGCCGCCAGGTCGCCGCCGAGGCGCGGGAGCGGGGCCTTCTGACCCGCGGCCTGCTCGACGACATCCTCTGCCTGGCGCCACCGTTCACCGTTCGCGATGAGATGATGGCCCAAGCCGTGGAGATCATCGTCGACAGCATCGAGGCGACGAGCGGGCGCCACCCGCAGACCTGATGGGCGCCTCTCGGCGGATCCCCGACGGCCGGCGCCTCTACCTGGGGGACGGCGGCCTGGAGACGACGATGATCTTCGAGCGCGGGATCGAGCTGCCCCACTTCGCCTCGTTCACCCTGCTGGAGAGCCCGGCCGGGATCGAGGCGCTTCGCGACTACTACCGCGGCTACCTGGAGATCGCCAAGCGCCACGGGGCTGGCTTCACCCTCGATACGCCGACCTGGCGGGCGAGCTCCGACTGGGGGGAGCGACTCGGCTACTCGGCCGCCGCCCTGGCGGACGTGAACCGCAGGGCGGTCGAGCTGGCGCAGGAGATCCGCGCCTCCGAGGAAGCCCCCGAGACGCCGATCAGCGTCTGCGGCACGCTCGGCCCCCGCGGCGACGCCTACGCGCCGGAGGAGCTGATGAGCGCCGAGGAGGCCGAGAGCTACCACGCCGCCCAGGTCGAGAGCTTCGCCGCCGCCGGCGTCGACCTGATCGGCGTCTACACGCTGGCCTACGCGGAGGAGGGGATCGGGATCGCGCGGGCGGCTGCCGCGGCCGGCGTGCCGGCGGCGATCTCCTTCACCCTGGAGACCGATGGTCGGCTGCCCAGCGGCGAGCCGCTGGGCGAGGCGGTCGAGCGGGTCGACGCGGCGACCGGCGCTTCAGCGGCCTACTTCATGATCAACTGCGCGCATCCCAGTCACTTCGCCGCGGTCGTCGAGACGGCCGGTCCGTGGAGCGCGCGCATCGGCGGCATTCGCGCCAACGCCTCGCGCCGCAGTCATCAGGAACTCGACGAGGCCCCGGACCTCGACTCCGGCGACCCCGCCGAGCTCGCCGACGAATACCGGAAGCTGAAGGACGCCCTGCCGGGGGTGCGGGTCCTGGGCGGCTGCTGCGGGACCGACACGCGGCACGTCGCCGGTATCTGCGAGCGCTGGCTCGCAGATACCGGTTCGACCAGCTAAGGCAGGTACTTTTCCGCTTCCTGCTGGGCTTCGTCGATGCCCTCCTGGACTTCTTCCTTGCCGCGGTCGACTTCTTCTTCGGCTTCTTTGCGGGCTTCGTCGAATTTCTCCGAGGCTTCGCCGCCTTCGATCTTTTCCTCGGCTTCGTCGAGGCCCTTTTCGACCTCCGCCGTGCCTTCTTCGACGGCTTCTTCGGCCTTCTTGGTGCTTTCCTCGACTTCCTGCTGCGCCTGGTTCTGAACGGTCTCGCTGTCGCTGCCGCCGCAGCCGGACCAGACGACGCCGCCGGCGGCGATCGCGATCACGGCGAAGGCGGAGCCGAGGGCACGCAGCTTCCTGCTCGGGGCGGGTTGATCGTCTCTCATGCTCATGCTCCAGATCGGTTCGGGGGTTAACGTGCCCGGCAGTGAATCAGACCCCGCCGGACCGCTTCGAGACCCTCGTCGCCGACGCGATCGACGCGCTGCCCGAGGAATTCCAGCGCCTGCTCGAGCGGGTGGCGGTCGTCGTCTCCGACTTCGGCTTCGAACGCAACGCCTACGGCGAGTACTTCGGCGACGGGGTCGCGGCGGAAAACTGGGAGGACCGGATCGTCATCTACCGCGACACCCTGGAGCGCGATTTCGGCCACGATCCCGAGCTGCTCGCCCGGCAGGTGGAGCAGACGCTGCGCCACGAGCTCGCCCACCACCTCGGCTGGGACGAGCGCGGCGTCGGCGGGCTCGGCCTCTGACCTACCGGACCCGGCAGCTCCTGGTCAGCTTGATGTGGATCGCCCGGTGGCCTTCGAAGCGGAAGTGGCCGCGGGCGAAGGAGAAGGGCCCGCCGGAGAAGCCGACCGGGGCGGCGCAGGCGGCCGAGAGGTAGCTGCGGCGCTTGCCGGCGAAGGAGTAGCGGCGGTCGATCGCGAGGTCGATCTCGGTGATCGAGCCGAGCCCGCCGCCCAGCTTCGGGATCCGGGCGCGGAGGACGGTCCCGAACTGACCCTCTCGCCTGTGGCCGATCGCCAACGGCACGACCATCGTGAAGCGGACGGGGACCGAGGCGAAGAGGTGGAGCAGCAGCGCCGGCTTGCCCGCCTTGCGGCTGTTGAAGGCGAGCATGGTCCCGGTCGCCGCGATCCCCTCGCCGAGGTTGACGTCGGCGCGGAAGCTGCCGCGGCCGACGCGGGCGGGCCCGCAGCGCGCCAGCGCCTCCTTGGTGCTGGTCGATTGCAGGACCGGGGCGGTGCAGACCGGTAGCCCCCTGGTCGAGAACCGGCCGCTGCGGTGCAGCTCCATTTCCAGCCAGCGCAGCGCCGGCGGGTGGCTGCCGTCGGTGGCCGCGATCGAGCCGCTGATCTCGACCGCGACGGGGGCGGGCCGGTCGCGCGGCAGGGAGCGGGGGGCGAAGTCGGCGTCGAAGGTGACGCGGAGGCCATCCCGCTGGTCGGTCTCGGCCTGGGAGGCGGCCCCCCAGGAGAGGGAGAGGAGGGCGATCAGGAGGAAGGGGCCGAGGCGGCGGTGCATGTGTCGAGTCTAGGGTGGGGGCCATGTCGACCACCAGGCTCGCGGCGCCGCTGCAGGGAGACCTCGTCGCCCTCGAGCCGCTGCGCGAGTCCCACGCCGGCGAGCTCTGGGAGGCCGCCCAGGACGACCGCATCTGGCAATGGCTGGCCTCGCTGAACGCCGACCGCGACCGTTTCGACCGCTGGTTCGGCGAGGCTCTCGCGGCGACCGTCGCCGACGAGGAGGGCGTCTTCGCGATCCGCCGCCGCGGCGACGGCGGCGTCGTCGGCAGCAGCCGCTACCTGCACGTCCGCCGCCCCGACCGGGCGCTTGAGATCGGCTGGACCTGGTTCAACCCCTCGGTCTGGCGCAGCGGCGTCAACGTCGAGACCAAACTGCTGATGCTCGGGCACGCCTTCGAGGCGCTCGGCTGCGTCCGGGTCGAACTGAAGACCGACGCCCGCAACGAGCGCTCGCGCGCCGCGATGGCCGCGCTCCCCGCCCGGTTCGAGGGGATCTTCCGCAAGCACATGATCGTCCCCGACGTCGGCCAGCGGGACTCGGCCTTCTACAGCGTCGTCGACGACGAGTGGCCGGCGGTGCGCGCCAACCTGCGGCGGCGCCTCAGCGCTCCGTCAGGTGCTTGAACCCCTCGCTCGGCTTGCCGCCGACGATGTCGCGGAAGGCGTTCTTGTAGCGCTCGGTCCGCCGGTCGGGCGGGAAGCGCGCCTCCGCGCGAGCCTGCTTGCCCGGGCGCCGCTCGCCGTAGCGGCGGCGGGCCCAGGGGGAGCCGGGCTTGCCGAGCCGGCAGGCGCCGTAGAGGGCTATGGGGAAGACGAAGAAGCCGACGCTGCCGTGCATCACCCGGCCCTTGAGGAAGCAGATCGCGACCAGCGCGAAGACGACGAGGGCGCTGAGGAAGCTGCCGAGCAACGTCCCGACCGAGCCCTCTTCGATCGAGAACGGGGTGAAGCCGAGCAGGACCAGCATCATCGCCGCGGCGGCGATCACGGTGGCGTCGATCGAGCTGCGCCCCTCCTCGGCCCAGTAGACGTCGTCAAGATAGACCCAGAGGGCGAACTCGTCGATCGTCAGCCCGGCGCCGACCCCGAAGGCGAGCGCGCTGATCTCCATCAGCGGGCTGTTGCCGAACGAGGCGAAGCCGGCGCCGCCGGCGACCATCATCGTCACGATCCCGAAGACGAGGTGATGGACGTGGACGCCGCCCTCGCTGACGATGCTGCCCGGCCACCACGGCACCTTCGGGCTCCGCATCAGCCGCGTGCTCATGCGGATGAAGGCGAAGGAGAGGATGAACCCGACCAGGACCAGGAAGAGGGCCTGCAGGTCGTGCGCGGAGATCCGCTCCCAGAAGTCGGTGAAGACCGAGGCGGCGGTCATCGCCGGTCGCGGCGGCCGGGCTTCTGCCGCCCGCGCGCCTCGAGCCGGGACTGGCTCGACTCCGAGGCGGGGACCCGCTTGAGGCGGCCGAGCTCGGGGACCAGCAGCTCTTCGGCGCAGCGCCGGTGCCAGTGGTGGTGGTCGGTGCCGCCGAGGCGGCGCACGAACTGGACGATCGTGTGCTCTTCGCCGACCGGGATGTCGCCGTGGCAGCCGGGGCAGCGGTAGAGCTTGCGGGAGATCCCGCGGATCAGCCAGGTCTCGTCGCCCTCTTCGTTCAGGCCGGTGAGGCTCCAGCGGATGCTCGGCAGGCCGTCGAAGTTCTCCACGTCAGCGCCTCGACATCCAGGCGAAGCCGGCGGCCATCGCCAGGTTGGCGGCGCCGGCCGCGCGCAGCGCCGCCTTCGCCCCTGGTCGGCTGACGGCGGGGGAGGCGGACCAGAGGGCGTCGGTGGCGATCTCGGTCCCGCGCAGCCAGGCCAGCGACTGCCAGTCGGCTGATCTGCCGCGCCGGTCGGCGACGAGGTGGGCGGCGGCGAAGGTGAGCCAGATCGGCCCGCAGCGGCGGAAGAGGTGCTTCGCGTCCGGCGAGGGCTCGTCGTGGCCGAGCAGCTTCAGCGTCGCCGCGGGGGCGGCGATCGCCGCGCTTCCGAGCAAAAGATCGAAAGCGATCATGTTGCGATTAGTGAGGCGCAGCGCCCTCTCCATGGTCATGACTCCAAGAATCCAACCAGAAGCCGGAAGGGAAAGGGTGAGGTTCGGCGAAATGGACCGCCGTGACCAAGACCGCGACGAAGTCCCCCCAACTCAAAAGCCTTTCCGACTACATCCAGGAGCGTTTCGACGAGTTCTCGCGCTCCCAGAAAGATGTCGCCCGCTACATCGTCGATCACCTCGACGAGGCAGCCTTCCTCACCGCCGAGGAGCTGGCCCGGAGAGCGAGCACCTCGTCCTCGACGGTGGTGCGCTTCTCCCAGGCCCTCGGCTTCGAGGGCTACCCGGAGCTGCAGCAGGCGGCGATCGAGGAGTACCGCACGACGATCGCCGGCAGCGGCAACGGCGGCGCCCTCTTCTCCTTCGACCACTCCGAGATGGAGGGCTCGCTCAGCGCCGACTACTCGAACCTGGAGGAAACCGCGCGCAAGCTGACCCCCGAGCAGGTCGACGCCTCGGTCGCGGCCCTGGCCACGGCGCAGCGGATCGTCATCGTCGGCGTCGACCAGATGGCGTTCTTCGCCAGCTACCTGCGCCACACCCTCAGCCTGCTCGACATCCGCGCCGAGATCGTCGCCAGCACCGGCGGCGAGTCCCTGCAGCGGCTCGGCCGGATCGACGAAAACACGCTCGTCATCACCCTCTCCGCCGGCCGCGCCCACCCGCTGCTGCTGCGGGCGATGAAACTGGCGCACCACCGCGGCGCCCGCACCCTGGCGATCTCCGACGCGACGATGTCGGAGGTGGGGGAGCACGCCGAGCTGACCCTCTACTTCTCTTCCAACAGCCCCTCCTTCACCCGCTCGCACACCGCCCTGATGGCGCTCGTCCAAGGTCTGGCCCATGGTTTGTACGCGCGGGACGAAGCCGCTCATAAAGACCGCATCCGCGCCTACAAACTGAAGTAGGCGCGGCAGCCGCCGGTCATCCCGTCCACGTAAGATGGACGCGATGACTGAACGCGCGACGTTTCGACTGAAGACCGGCCTCGCCGAGATGCTGAAAGGCGGGGTGATCATGGACGTGGTCACCCCTGATGAGGCGAAGATCGCCGAGGAGGCCGGCGCCGTCGCGGTGATGGCGCTCGAGCGGGTCCCGGCCGACATCCGCCGCGACGGCGGCGTCGCCCGGATGTCCGATCCCTCGATGATCAAAGGGATCCAGGAGGCGGTCTCGATCCCGGTGATGGCGAAGGCGCGGATCGGCCACTTCGCCGAGGCGCAGGTGCTGCAGGCGCTGGAGGTCGACTACATCGACGAGTCCGAGGTGCTCACTCCGGCCGACGAGCAGAACCACATCGACAAGCTCGCCTTCGAGGTGCCGTTCGTCTGCGGCGCCACCAACCTCGGCGAGGCGCTGCGCCGGCTCGGCGAGGGGGCGGCGATGATCCGCTCCAAGGGCGAGGCCGGGACCGGCAACGTCGTCGAGGCGGTCCGCCACATGCGCGAGATCGTCTCCGGGATCAAGCGGCTGGCCCAGCTGCGGCCCGAGGAGCTCGCCGCGGCCGCGAAAGAACACCAGGCGCCGCTGGAAGTCGTCCAGGAGGTCGCCGCGGCCGGGCGCCTGCCGGTGCCGCTCTTCTGCGCGGGCGGGATCGCCACCCCGGCCGACGCGGCGCTGATGATGCAGCTCGGGGCCGAGGGCAACTTCGTCGGCTCGGGGATCTTCAAGAGCGCCGACCCGGAGCGGCGGGCGCGGGCGATCGTCGAGGCGACCACCCACCACGACGACCCCGAGCGGGTCGCCGCCGCCTCGATGGGGCTCGGCGAGGCGATGCCGGGGCTGGAGATCCCCGCCCTCGCCGCCGAGGACGCACTGCTGCAGAACCGCGGAGCGTAGGTTGGCCGGCCTCGAGGTCGGCGTCCTCGCGCTGCAGGGCGATTTCGAAGCCCACGCGAAGACCCTGCGCCAGCTCGGCGCCGAGCCGCGGGAGGTGCGCACCCCCGAGGACACGGAGGGGCTCGACGCGCTGGTGATCCCCGGCGGGGAGAGCACGGCGATGAGCAAGCTGATCGAGTCCGCCGGGCTCGAGCCGGCCCTGCGCGCGCACCACGAGGCGGGGCGGCCGATCCTCGGCACCTGCGCGGGGATGATCGTCTGCGACGCCGAGCACCTCGGCTTCATCGACGCGACCGCGAAGCGCAACGCCTTCGGCCGCCAGCTGCAGAGCTTCGAGGCCGACCTCGAGGTCGAGGGCGCGGGCGACGAGCCGCTGCGGGCAGTCTTCATTCGCGCCCCCTGGGTCGAGCGGTACGGGCCCGGGGTGGAGGTGTTGGCTTCCCACGACGGTCGCCCGGTGGCGGTGCGCGAGGGCAACGTGCTCGCCTGCGCTTTCCACCCGGAGCTGACCGACGACCCCCGCTTCCACGCGATCTTCATGGCAATGACCACGGCCGCCCGGGAACGGGCGGGGGAGGAGGCGGCGAGATCATGAGCGGCGGCGACCCGCGGGTGCAGAACCTGGCGAAGATCCTGGTCGGCTACTCGACCCAGGTGAAGGAGGGGGACGTCGTCTCGATCGACGGCGAGAGCGCGGCGGCGCCGCTGCTGCTGGCGGTCTACGAGGAGGTCCTGAAGGCGGGCGGCAACCCGATGCTGAACGTCGCGCTGGAGGGTCAGATCGCCGCCTACTTCAAGCACGCCTCCGACAAGCAGCTGGAATGGATTTCGCCCTACGCCGAGTGGATGGTCGACAACGCCGACGTGCGGATCGCGATCGGGGCCAGCACCAACACCCGCGAGCTCTCCGGGGTGCCGCCGGAGCGGCAGACCCTGCGCCAGTCGGTGACCGGCGACCTGATGGCGCGGGCGATGAAACGCAGCGCCGAGGGCGACTTCCGCTGGGTCTACACGCTCTACCCGACCAGCGCCTACGCCTCCGAGGCGGAGATGAGCCTCGCCGACTACGAGGACTTCTACTACGGCGCCTGCCTGGCTAGCGACCCCGAGCCCCTGACCGCCTGGAAGCGCGCCTCTGAAGAGACGGAACGCCTCGCCGACTGGATCGAGGGGCACGAGGAGGTGCGGGTGACGGCGCCGGGCACCGACATCAGGCTCGGCATCGCCGGGCGCAAGTTCATCCCCTGCGTCGGCGACAACAACATGCCCGACGGCGAGTTCTTCACCGGCCCGGTCGAGGACTCGGTCGAGGGCGAAGTCAGCTTCCACCTGCCAGCGGTGATCGGCGGCCGCGAGGTCTCCGGCGTGCGTCTGCGCTTCGAGGCCGGCAAGGTCGTCGACGCCTCGGCCGATCGCGGCGAGGAGTACCTGCTGAAACTGCTCGACACCGACGAGGGCGCCCGCCGCCTCGGCGAGCTCGGGATCGGCACCAACTACGGGATCGAGAAAGGCACCCGCGAGGTCCTGCTCGACGAGAAGATCGGCGGCACCGTCCACATGGCGGTCGGCACCAGCTATCCGGAGTCGGGCGGCGAAAACGAGTCCGCCGTCCACACCGACCTCGTCTGCGACCTCCGCCTCGGCGGCAAGCTCGAAGTCGACGGCGTCGTGATGCAGGAAAACGGCCGCTTCGTCGTCTGACCGTCAGGTCTGGGCGATGATCGTGGCGATCGTCCCGAGGGTGCCGACGACGAAGGTCGCGAACATCCCGCCGAACAGCTGAATCATCATCCGGTTCTGCGCCGCGAACTGGGTGGCCATCTCGGCGCGCAGGGCGGTGAATCCCGAGTACATCTCTTTTCTGACCGCGACGAATTCCGCGGCGACCGCGACGAATTCCGTCCGCATCTCCTCGCGAACGCCCTTGATTTCCACCCTCAGTTCGGCAAACCCGGCTTCCATCCGCCGGTCGATGCCGGCGACCCGTTCGTTGAGTTCGTCCAGTCGCTCGTCGGTCCACGCTTCCCTTGCCATCACGGCCATGAAAGCAGCTTACCGAGCAAGGTGCAACGTAATGTCTGCGAAATGTAAAAGTTTCGCAACAGAAGAGCTACTGCTCCGGCAACGGCGAGCCGGCAAGGAAGAAGAACCACAGGGTGAGCGCCAGCCCGGCGAGCATCACCGAGGCCATCAGCACCGCCTCGACGACCGTGATCGAGCTCGGCGCCGGGGCGGTGTCGCGCATGCTTTTCAGCCAGCTCGGCCGCATCGGGGCCAGGCGGTTGGTGCCGGTGATGCGGATGTAGAGGTTGTTGAGGCGTCCGATCAGCCAGGCGACGACCATGATCGAGGCGAAGATCCCGACCGCGACGACCGCGTAGGGGCCGCCGCTCGGGAACTGGGTCTCCGAGAGCTTGGAGCCGATCCAGACCCAGCTCAGCGGGATCGCGGTCCAGAGCGAGAACGCGGCCAGGAGCATGGCGACGAAGACGAAGCCTGCGGCCACGCCTCGAACCGGTTGACGGGTGCGCTTCTCCGTTGCCATGGGGGCTAGCTCATAGAATGGCAGGCGATGTCCGGGCACTCCAAGTGGCATTCGATCAAACACAAGAAGGGCGCTGCCGATGCGAAACGCGGCAAGCTCTTCAGCAAGCTGGCGCGCGCGATCACCGTCGCCGCCCGCGACGGCGGGGGTGACCCCGGCCACAACCCGACCCTCGCCACGGCGATCCAGAAGGCCAAAGACGCCTCGATGCCGAAGGACAAAATCCAGAAGGCGATCGACGTCGGCACCGGCGCGGGTAGCGACGGCGCCGCGATCGAAAGGATCGTCTACGAGGGCTACGGCCCGGCGGGCGTCGCCGTCCTCGTCGAGGCGCTGACCGACAACCGCAACCGCACCGCCTCCGACGTCCGGCACCTCTTCTCGAAGCACGGCGGCAACCTCGGAACGAGCGGTGCGGTCTCGTGGCTGTTCGAGCGCCGCGGCGTCGTCGTCGTCGATGTCGACGCGGCCGACGAGGACGAGCTGATGCTCGCGGCCGCCGACGGCGGTGCGGACGACGTCGAACGCGACGGCTCCGTGTTCCAGGTCTCGACGCCGCCCGAGCAACTCGCCTCCGTCCGCAGCGCGGTCGAGGCGGCGGGCATCCCGATCGCGTCGGCGGAGCTCTCGATGGTGCCG
>JALZHV010000161.1 GCA_030860625.1 Actinomycetota bacterium | reverse complement strand
CCCCAGCGATGCGGGCGGTCGGCGAGCTCTGGGAGAAGGGCGCGATCACGGTCGCCGACGAGCACCTGGCGACGGCGCTGACCCACCGCGTGCTGGCGGCGCTGCGGCCTCCGGTCATGTTCGACCCCGAAGCCTGCGCCGAGGCGCGAGCGCCGGAGAGGAGGAAGGCGATGCTGGCGGCGGCCGAAGGGGAGCAGCACGCGCTCGGGCTGCGGATGGCCGCCGACGTGTTGGAAGACGCCGGCTACCGCACGATCTACCTGGGCGCGGACGTGCCGACCGAGGCGCTGCTGCAGGCGGTCGAGTCGCTCTCGCCCGACCTGCTGGTGATGTCGGCGACGATGCCGGAATTCGCCCGCTCGCTCGAGGAGGCGGTCTCGGAGGTGCGGCGCTCCCACCCGCACCTGGGGCTGCTGCTGGGCGGCCCGGCGGCGCGGCTGGCGGCCGGTGCCGAGGAGGTGGGGGTCGAGAACTTCGAAATGCTCCGCCAGCGCGCCCTCGCCGGGCTCCGAACCGGTTAAGACAAGATCTCCCGGGTACTTGGGTCCCAACTGACCAGGGGCTGGCACTAGGAGGGCAGTGATGGCTGAGAGGACTGGGGAGCGAACCGTCGACCGTTCCGGTCGCGATGTGTACGAGGATCGCGACGGGCGCGCCGACCACGATCTGCGGGCGCGCGACCGCGCTGCCGGGGCGGGGGCCGTTCGCGAGCGCCAGCGCGACGAGTACGGGGGCTTCAACCTCGGAGCCGCATTCTTCGGCTGGCTGGTCGCCGTCGGGATCGCGGTGTTGCTGACCGCGCTGCTGAGCGCGGCGGGCGCGGCGATCGGCCTGACCGAGCTGAGCGAGGGCGAGGCGCGCTCCAACGCCGAGACGATCGGCATCGTCGGCGCCATCCTCCTGATCGCGGTCCTGGCGCTGAGCTACTACGCCGGCGGCTACGTCGCCGGGCGGATGTCGCGCTTCGATGGCGGCCGCCAGGGCTTGGGCGTCTGGCTGATCGGGCTCGTGGTCACGGTGGTGTTGGCGGTCCTCGGCGCGATCGGCGGCTCGGAGTGGAACCTCTTCTCGCAACTGAACCTGCCGCGCATCCCGATCGACGAAGGCGACCTGACCGCCGGTGCGGTGATCGCGCTGCTCCTGATCTTGGGCGCGACGCTGCTGGCGGCGATCTCCGGCGGCAAGGTCGGCGAGCGCTACCACCGCAAGGTGGACCGGGCCGGGTACGAGCCGACGGGGCGCGCGGCGGCGGCTTAGGTCCGCCGCCGCCAGTTCGGCCGCAGGTAGGCCTCCTTGAAGCCGGCGCGGAGGATGTTGCGGTAGCTCGCCGAGGGTTTGCCGGGCACGCGCTCCCCGGTCTCGACGAAGAGGGTGTGGCAGTCGGCCTCGGCGGCGTCGACGATGCGGCGGTGCAGGAGGGCGGTCTGGCAGCCGCGCCCCCGCGCTCCCTCGAGCGTGGCAGCGACGCCGAACTCGGCGATCCCCTCGTCGATCAGCATCGCCGCGCAGCCCTGCGCCTCGCCGTCGATCCGCGCGACGTAGCAGCGCCAGCCGGGGCGGCCGGGGAGGTGGGTGAAGAAGTCGGCGCCCCAGGAGGGGAGCTCGAAGCCGATCGCAGCGATCGTCCCGAACGGCTCCTGGTCGGGCGCGGTCAGCTCGACCACCTCGACGTCGTCAGGGGCGGGAAAGCGCGGGAGGTGCGCACCGCGGACGAACTTCATCCAGGCGTAGGCGCGCTCGAAGCCATTCGCCTGCAGCCAGGCCTCGGCCGCGGCGGAGCCGGGGAGGCCCGGGGTGAGGGGCACGTAGGGGGCGGGGACGCCGCGCGCCGCGGCCCACTCGCTTGCTGCCGCGAGACCCTCGCCGCCCGGGTCTTCCGCGGCGCCGAGCAGCAGGTTCAGCATCCCTACCTGGGGCAGGTCGGCGACGACCGAGGCCTGGATCGGGCCGAAGTCCCGCAGTTCGATCCCGTGCTCGGCCGCGACCTCCGCCGGCACCGACTCCCAAACGTCGCGCCAGAAATGCCGCTCCGCCCGGTCCAGTGCCGCCGGGTCGTAGTTCTTGCCCTCAGCAGCCATCGCAGGCGAGCATAGAACGGAAAAGGGCCCCGATCGGGGCCCTTTGTCTTCCGAAGGACGTGCCACCAGAGAGTTCTAAGTCGCTGGCTCGTCGGTCCTCGAGTTTTGAAGCTCGCCCCTATAAACACCGAAGGAGCAGGAAAGTTGCACTAATTGCATCGGCACCTGCAGCAGAACCTTTAGCCCCGCCGCAGCCTCCTGCCAGAGACCGCTTCCCGCTGCTAGATTCAGGTCTCCCGGGCGTTTAGCTCAGTTGGGAGAGCGCCAGCTCGACAAGCTGGAGGTCACTGGTTCGAGCCCAGTAACGCCCATCGGAAGACGCACTCCGGGGGTTGCCTGAAAACCCTCCGAGTGCTCCGTCTTCTTCCGCTGAAAGACTCGGGTTCGTCCGACCAGTCACGTCCATCGGAAGGAATCCATATGAAGAAAGTGCGTAGCAAGCTCACCTACGCCAATGTCATTTCGACGATGTGCCTGTTCATGCTTCTCGGCGGGGGTGCTTATGCGGCCACCCAGCTGCCGAAGAACAGCGTCGGCACCAAACAGCTGAAAAACGGCTCGATCACGCCTGCGAAGCTGAGCAAAACCACCAAGAAAGCCCTCAAGGGCGCGGTGGGACCGGCGGGTCCGCAAGGGCCGCAGGGCGCTCCCGGCGCTCCGGGCGCGACTAACGTGGTCGTGCGCGACAGCGGCGAATACGAAGTCGGCACTCAGACCGCCAGATGTAATGCGGGCGAGGTGGCCGTAGGCGGAGGCGGAGAGACCGAAGAAGCGGAACAGCTCCTCTGGCGTTCCAGGCCTCTCGTCGAAGGCGGTAAAGCCGTCGGCTGGCAAGCCGGCGGCGAAACCCCGACCGGCGGCGAAGCTCCGGCCAAAGCCTACGTCGTCTGCGCGTCCCCCTGAGCGGGCGCATCTGAGAGAGGGCGCGCGGGGAAAGGCTCCGCGCGCCCTTTAGGCTCGCCGCCACGTGATCGGGACCTACGCAGCGGTTTTGGCGATTTGCGCGGCGTCCCTGGCGATCGGCCAGGCGGCGCTCGGGATGTGCGGGATCAGGCGCTGGTCGTGGTTGGCGCCGGCCGTGGGGCTGGCGCTGCTCTGCGCGATCTGCTGGGGGACGGTGCGGCTGCCGGGGGAGGGTCTCGTCTCCGCGGTGGTCGCGCTGGCTCTCGTGGTCGCTTCCGTCGTCTACTTACGGGGTCGGGTCGAGGGGGCGGGGGAGGCGCTGCGGGTCGGTTGGCCGGTGGCGCTCGGGGCGCTCTTGGCGACCTCGCTGCCGTTCGCGGTCGAGGGGCACTTCGGGATCCTCGGGACCAGCTTCAACCCCGACATGTCGCAGCACCTGCTGGCGGCCGACCGGCTGGCGGAAGGTCACTCGTCGCAGCTGCTGAACCAGGGCTACCCGCTCGGCCCGCACTCGGTGGTCGTCGCCCTAGACAAGGGGCTGGGGATCGGGCTCGTGCAGGGATTCAGCGGGCTGACCGTGGCGGTGGCAGTGCTGGCCTGCCTCACCGCGCTCGCCGCCTTCCGTAGCCTGGGGCCGGTGCCGCGCACTGCCGGCGCGCTGCTGGTCGGCCTCGCCTATGTCGTCGCCTCCTACTTCGCCCAGGGCGCTTTCAAGGAGACGATGCAGGCGCTCTTCCTGCTCGCCTTCGTCCTCGCGCTGCGCGAGGCGTCCGGCGCCTGGCGGAACCTGCCGCTGCGCTTCGTCCCGGCGGCGCTGATCGCGGTCGGCTCCGTCTACGCCTACAGCTTCCCGGGTCTGATCTGGCTCGGCGCCGCGGCGCTTTTGTGGGTGGTCATGACGAGGCCGGCAGCGCGGGCGCTCGGCTTGGGACTGCTCGTCTTCTTCGTCTTCGTCGCTCCCGAGATCGGACGGATGAGCGACTTCGCCAGCTTCGAGACCTTCGATCCCAACGGCCCCGGCCTCGGCAACCTCTTCGGCCAGGTCTCCCCGTTCGAGGCGCTGGGGATCTGGCCCTCGGGCGACTTCCGCCTCGCGCCGGGGGACGGCGCGGTTCCGGCGCTCGGCTACTACCTCGGCATCGCCTTCGCGCTGGCACTCTTCTTCTACGGCTTAATCCGCCTCTGGCGCGACCGCGAGCGCGTGATCCTTGCGGGGCTCGGAGCCGCTGCTCTCGCTTATGTCGCCGCCCGCCTCGGCGGCACCCCCTACACCGCCGCCAAGGCGATCGAGATCGGCGCGCCGCTTGTCGCGCTGGCGATCCTCCTGCCGCTGCTCAGACAGCGCGATTGTCGCTTTATTCCCCAGGGGCAGGAACAAAGCGACAAGCGTTCGTTGGCGTTGCCCGCTGCGGCGATCTTCGTCGCCGCGGCAGGCGTCTGCTCCCTCCTCGCCCTCGCCAACGCCCCCGTCGGTCCCACTTCCTACTCGTCGACTCTCGCCGACTACCGAAAGGTCGTCGGCGAAGGGCCGACCCTCGTCGTCGCCTCCCCTCAACTCCTGGAGGAGGAACACGGCATGCCCTTCCTCTCTTGGGAACTGCGGGGCGGGCGGGTCTGCATTCGCTCGACGGAAGAAGGCGGAAAGCTGCCGCCGGGCACTCGTTATGTGATCCGGAAAGACAGGGAGGGGGGTTCGGACTGGACCTTGCGAGAGGTGCCGGACCCCTCTCCCGGTAAGAGCCCCTGTCCGCTGATCGCGGTCCGCCAGGCGCGGCAGGGTCCTGGTCGCTAGCGATTCGACCAGTCGACTGAGGTTCGACCGGTCCCCGTACCATGGCTTTGGATGGAGGCCGCGACGGAGAAGACGACCTACACG
>JALZHV010000160.1 GCA_030860625.1 Actinomycetota bacterium | reverse complement strand
GCGCGAGGGAGTCGCTGATCGTGGGCGACCCCGCGGAGACGATGCACGTGGCCGACGCAGCACAGGAGATCAGGGGACGTCAGCCCGGAGGGTCCGCCAAGGGCCTCGTGATCCGGGAGTATCCGCTCGCCCGCACGCGGAACATCGGGATCATGGCCCATATCGACGCCGGCAAGACGACGACGACCGAGCGCATCCTTTACTACACCGGCAAGGCGTACAAGATCGGCGAGGTCCACGAGGGCACCGCGCAGATGGACTGGATGGTCCAGGAGCGCGAGCGCGGCATCACGATCACCTCCGCGGCGACGACGTGCCAGTGGAAGGGCCACTGGATCAACATCATCGACACGCCGGGGCACGTCGACTTCACCGTCGAGGTCGAGCGCTCCCTGCGCGTCCTCGACGGCGCCATCGCCGTCTTCGACTCCGTCGCCGGCGTCGAGCCGCAGTCCGAGACCGTCTGGCGCCAGGCCGACAAGTACCGCGTCCCGCGCATCGCCTTCATCAACAAGATGGACCGCGTCGGCGCCGACTTCGACCGCGGCGTGCAGACGATGCGCGACCGCCTCGGCGCCAACCCGCTGCCGATCCAGCTGCCGATCGGCGCCGAGGAGAACTTCAAAGGCGTCGTCGACCTGGTCAAGATGAAAGGCCTGATCTGGACCGACGAGCTCGGCGCCGCCTACGAGGAAATCGAGATCCCCGAGGACCTCGTCGACCAGGCCGAGGAATACCGGACCCAGCTGATCGAAGCTTGCGCCGACTACGACGAAGAGCTGATGGAAGCCTTCCTCGGCGAGGAAGAGATCCCGCAGGAGAAGCTGATCGACTCCCTGCGCCAGGCGACCCTCTCGACCAAGGTCACCCCGGTCCTCTGCGGCACCTCCTTCAAGAACAAGGGCGTGCAGCCGCTGCTCGACTCGATCGTCGAACTGCTGCCCTCGCCGCTCGAGGTACCGCCGGTCACCGGCATCGTCCCGGCCAGCAAGGGCAAGGACGAGGAGGAGGCCACGCGCGAGGCAAGCGATAGCGCTCCCTTCTCCGCGCTTGCCTTCAAGGTCATGTCCGACCCCTACGTCGGCAAGCTCACCTACTTCCGCGTCTACTCGGGCAAGCTCGAGAAAGGCGGCCGGGTCCTCAACGTCAAAACCGGCAAGACCGAGCGGATCGGGCGCCTGCTGATGATGCACGCGAACAGCCGCGAGGAGATCGACGAGACCTACGCGGGTGATATCTGCGCCGGCGTCGGCCTCAAGGAAACCGGCACCGGCGACACCCTTGCCGCCCCCGACGCGCCGATCGCGCTGGAGAGCATCGAATTCCCGGAGACCGTGATCGCGGTCGCGATCGAGCCGAAAACCAAGGCCGACCAGGAGAAGATGGGCAACGCCCTGCAGCGCCTGGGCGAGGAGGACCCGACCTTCCGGATCGAATCCGACGAGGAAACCGGCCAGACCCTGATCCACGGGATGGGCGAGCTCCACCTCGAGGTGATCGTCGACCGGATGCTGCGCGAGTTCAAAGTCGAGGCCAACGTCGGCAAGCCGCAGGTCGCCTACCGCGAGACGATCCGCAAGCGGGTCGAGAAGGTCGAGGCGCGCTTCGTCCGCCAGACCGGCGGTCGCGGCCAGTTCGGCCACGTCGTCATCAACCTCGAGCCGGCGCCCGAGGCGGGCTTTGAGTTCGAGGACAAAATCAAGGGCGGCGTCATCCCCAACGAGTTCATCGGCCCGGCCGAGCAGGGGATGCGCGAGGCGCTGGAAAACGGCGTCAAGGCGGGCTACCCGATGGTCGACGTCAAAGTCGAACTCGTCGACGGCTCCTACCACGACGTCGACTCCTCGGAGATGGCGTTCAAGATCGCCGGCTCGATGGCGATCCAGGAAGGCGCCAAGAAGGCCAACCCGGTCCTGCTCGAGCCCGTGATGGCGGTCGAGGTGGTCACGCCCGAGGACTTCCTCGGCGACGTGATCGGCGACCTCTCCCGCCGCCGCGGCAAAGTCCAGGGCCAGGACCAGCGCGGCAACGCCCTTGCCGTTCAGGCCTTCGTCCCGCTCGGCGAAATGTTCGGCTACGCGACGGAACTGCGGTCGATGACCCAGGGCCGGGCGAACTACACGATGCAGTTCGAGCGCTACGAGGAGGTCCCCGGCAACATCGCCGAGGAGATCGTCGAACAGCGCTCTGGAGAGCCGGTTGGGGCCGCCTCATGAGCCCCACTGCGGCCAGGCGCTGAACCTGGCTATATTTCCCGGGTTGCCCGCAGGCAGGTAGAAGCATCTGCGGGAGAAAACCCGCCCACGAGACTCAAGCACTTAGATCAGACAGAACACGATTTCGAAAGGCGAAACGGAGAGAGATGTCCAAGGAGAAATTCGAACGCGATAAGCCGCATGTGAACGTCGGCACCATCGGTCACATCGACCACGGCAAGACGACCCTGACGGCCGCGATCACCAAAACCCTCTCCACCGTGGGCGGTGCTGAGGCTCACAGCTTCGAAGAGATCGACAACGCGCCGGAGGAGAAGGAACGCGGCATCACGATCGCGACCTCGCACGTCGAGTACCAGACCGAGAACCGGCACTACGCCCACGTCGACTGCCCGGGCCACGCCGATTACGTCAAGAACATGATCACCGGCGCCGCGCAGATGGACGGCGCGATCCTGGTCGTCTCCGCCGCCGACGGCGTCATGCCGCAGACCCGCGAGCACATCCTGCTCGCCCGTCAGGTCAACGTCCCGCACGTGGTCGTCTTCCTCAACAAGGTCGACCAGGTCGACGACGAGGAACTGATCGAGCTGGTCGAGGAGGAGGTCAAGGAACTCCTCGACGAGTACGACTTCCCGGGCGAAGAGACCCCGATCATCAAAGGCTCGGCGCTGAAGGCGCTGGAAGGCGACGAGGAGGCCCAGAAAGCCGTCTTCGAGCTGGCCGCGGCGCTCGACTCCTACATCCCGGAGCCGGTCCGCGAGCTCGACAAACCGTTCCTGATGCCGATCGAGGACATCTTCTCGATCACCGGCCGCGGCACCGTCGCCACCGGCCGCATCGAGCAGGGCGTCGTCAACACCGGCGACGAGGTCGAAATCGTCGGCATCCACCCCGAGACCAGCAAAACCACGGTCACCGGGGTCGAGATGTTCCGCAAGATCCTCGACGAGGGTCAGGCGGGCGACAACGTCGGCTGCCTCCTGCGCGGCACCAAGCGCGAGGAGATCGAGCGCGGCCAGGTTCTCTGCAAACCGGGTTCGATCACCCCGCACACCAAATTCAAAGCCGAGGTCTACTGCCTGAAGAAGGAGGAGGGTGGTCGTCACACCCCGTTCTTCTCCGGGTACCGGCCTCAGTTCTACTTCCGGACCACCGACGTGACCGGGATCGCCAACCTCCCCGAGGGGACCGAGATGGTGATGCCGGGCGACAACGTCGAGATGACGATCGAGCTGATCCAGCCGATCGCCATGGACCAGGGTCTGCGGTTCGCCATCCGCGAGGGTGGGCGCACCGTCGGCTCGGGCGTCGTCGCCGAGATCATCGAGTAACGACGCCACCCGGGACGGGCAAGGCGCCCGTCCCATCCGCCCTCGGGCGGGAAGACAACTGCAAGGACATACGACCGGGGCGGCGCCCCACCAAAAGGGGCCCCGCCCTCTTTGCGCGGTAAAGCGAAGAAGAAAGAAGAAACGGCAGCAAAAGTGGCAACCATCGCGGCACAGAAAATTCGGATCCGACTGAAGGCGTACGACCACGACGCCATAGATCGGGCTGCCCGCGAGATCGTCGAGACCGCGGAGCGCACCGGCGCCACCGTCTCCGGCCCGGTGCCGCTGCCGACCGAGAAAAACGTCTACTGCGTGATCCGCTCGCCGTTCAAGGACAAGGACTCGCGCGAGCACTTCGAGATTCGCACCCACAAGCGGCTGATCGACATCCTCCAGCCGTCGCCGAAAACCGTTGACTCGCTGCAGCGGCTGGACTCGCTGCCGGCGGGCGTCGACATCGAGATCAAGCTCTAGAGGTTCCCGATGGCTGCGATCCTTGGCAAGAAGCTCGGCATGACGCAGGTCTTCAAAGAGGACGGCAGCGTCATTCCCGTGACCGTGATCGAAGCCGGTCCCTGCAAAGTGACCGCCGTGCGGAACGCCGAGCGCGACGGCTACCGGGCCGTGCAGCTGGCCTTCGGTGAGGTCAAGCAGGGCAAGCTCAGCAAGGCCGAGGAAGGCCACCTGAAAAAGGCCGGCGCCGCGCCGATGCGTCACCTGGTCGAGTTCCGCGACGAGGACCTCGGCGCCGAGGAGGGCCCGAAGGTGGGCGACGACGTCACCGTCGCGCGCTTCGAGGCCGGCCAGAAGGTCAAGGTCGCCGGGATCTCGATCGGCAAGGGCTTCCAGGGCGGGATCAAGCGCCACAACTTCAGCCGCGGCCCCGTCACCCACGGCTCGCACAACGTCCGCGCCCCGGGCTCGATCGGCGCCAGCGCCTTCCCCGCCCGCGTCTTCAAAGGGATGCGGATGCCGGGGCAGATGGGCAACAAGCGCATCACCCAGAAGGGCCTGGAAATCGCCGACGTCGACGCCGAGCGGAACCTGCTGCTGATCAAAGGGTCCGTTCCCGGCTCGCGGAACGGGATCGTCGAGGTGAGGACCGATGGCTAGCGCCAAAGCCCCCTTACTCGGCAAAAGCGGCAAAGCCGACCTGCCGAAAGAGCTCTTCGCCGAGCCCTTCCACCAGTCGCTGGTGCACGAGGCCGCTCGCGCCGACCTCAACTCGCGCCGCCGCGGCACCGCTTCGACCCTGACCCGCGGCGAGGTTGCTTTCACGACCGCCAAGGCCTGGCGTCAGAAGGGCAC
>JALZHV010000159.1 GCA_030860625.1 Actinomycetota bacterium | reverse complement strand
GTCGTGCGCGGTCTTCTCGTAGTCGGCGTAGGCCTCGTACCACTCGAGCATCGTGAACTCGGGGTTGTGCTTGTGGGAGACGCCCTCGTTGCGGAAGTCCTTGCCGAGCTCGTAGACGCGGTCGATGCCGCCGACCACGAGGCGCTTGAGATAGAGCTCGGTGGCGATCCGCAGGTAGAGGTCGCGGTCGAGGGCGTTGTGGTGGGTCGTGAAGGGCCGGGCCAGGGCGCCGCCGTAGAGCGGCTGCAGGACCGGCGTCTCGACCTCGACGAAGCCGTGCTCGTCGAACCAGCGGCGGATCTCGGAGATCGTGCGGGCGCGGAGGCGGAAGGCGCGGCGGCTCTCCTCGTTGGCGATCAGGTCGAGCTCGCGGCGACGGAAGCGGGTCTCGGTGTCCTCGAGGCCGTGGAACTTGTCGGGCGGCGGCCGCAGGCTCTTGGCGAGCAGGCGCCAGTGGTCGATCGCCAGCGAGAGCTCGCCACCGCGGCGGGTCGCCATCGCCGTGCCCTCGGCACCGACGATGTCGCCGAGGTCGAGGTCGACGAGCAGCTCGTAGGCCTCGTCGCCGAGCACGTCCTTGCGGGCGTGCAGCTGGATCTGGCCGGTGCCGTCGCGGACGTCGAGGAAGCAGGCCTTGCCGTGGCCGCGGCGGGCGACGATCCGCCCGGCGACGCGGTGGCGGGAGTCGGTTTCCATCCCCGCCGCCAGCCCCTGGTGGGCGGCGCGGACCTCGCCGATCTCCTCGCGGTCGGCGAACTCGTGCGGGAAGGGCTCGATCCCCGCCGCGCGGATCCGCTCGAGCTTCTCGCGCCGGTCCTCGAGTACCTGGGAGAGGTCCTGCTCCTCGCTCAAGCCTTCTCGATTTTCGTGATTTTCAGTTTTTTCTTCGGCCCGCGCGGGACCTCGACGGTGACGATGTCGTTGCGCTTTTTGCCGATCAGCGCTTTGCCGATCGGGGACTCGTTGGAGAGCTTGTGCTCCAGCGGGTTCGCCTCGGTCGAGCCGACGATCTGGAATTTCTGCGAGTTGCCCGTTTTCTGGTCTTTGACGTGGACGATCGACCCGAAGCCGACCTCGTCGGTGCTGAGCGACTTCTCGTCGATCACCGTCGCCCGCCGCAGCTTCTCTTCGAGCTGGGCGATCCGCCCCTCGAGCAGGGCCTGTTCATTCTTGGCGTCATCGTATTCGGCGTTCTCGGAGATGTCGCCGAATTCGCGCGCCTCCTTGATGCGAGCCGCGACCTCGCGCCGTTTGGTCGTCGAGAGGAACTCGATTTCCTCTTTCAGCTTTTCCAGCCCCTCGGGGGTAATGACGGCCTGACGCACTTTGAACGACCTCGCTTTGAATTGGACAAGGGACCCTGCCTGGTCCCTCTGGACCTAAAAAAACCGCCCCGGTGCGACCATTTTCAGCGGCGGCGCCCGGGCAGGGAGCCGGCGATTATAGCGGGGTCGGCCAGGTAGCCAAAGCGGTTTTTCAAGCGACTCCGACAGGCGTCGAGAGCGCGCCGACCAGCTCCCGGGCACGGGGCAGATCGGCGCTTTTCTGCAGCTCGTCGGCGACCTCGGCGGGCGCCTCCAGGCGCTCGACGTACCAGGGGTGGAATTTGCGCAGGTAGCGGGCGGCGCGCTCGGGGCCGAGGTGCTCCTCGGCGCGGTCGATCACCCAGAGCCACTCGGCGACCATCTCCTCCCGGCGCGGCGGCTCGAGCCGGCGCCCGGTCAGTTCCTCGAAGACCCAGGGGTTGCCGAAGGAGCCGCGGGCGATCATCACCGCGTCGGCGCCGGACTCCTCGTAGGCGCGGCGGGCGGCGGGGGCGCTGGAGAGGCCGCCGGAGACGATCACCGGCACCTCGAGCCGCTCGGTCAGCTCGTGAGTGAGGGCGTAGTCGGGCTTGCCCTTGTGGCCCTTGGTGGCGGCGCGGGGGTGGAAGGCGATCGCGGCGACGCCCGCCTCCTCGGCGAGGCGGATCGCGAGCTCGAAGCCGGAGCGGTCGCCGGCCTCGATCCCGGAACGCAGCTTCACCGTCACCGGCAGGCCGCTGCCCTCGCCGGCGGCGCGGGCGAGGGCGAGCGCCAGCTCGGGGTCGCGGAGGAGCTGGGCGCCGGCGCCGGTCTTGCGCACCTTCGGCACCGGGCAGCCCATGTTGATGTCGATCAGGTCGGCGCCGGCGCCCGCGGCGATCTCGGCGCCGGAGCGCATCACCTCGGGGTCGTGGCCGAAGAGCTGGATCGAGACCGGGTGCTCGTCGGGGTGGATTCGCAGGAGCTCGCGCAGGGTGCGCTCGTTGCGGTAGTGGAGGGCGAAGCTGGAGACCATCTCCGAGATCGCGAGGCCGGCGCCGTGGCGTTTGGCCTGGAGGCGGACGAACCAGTTGCCGATCCCGGCCAGCGGCGCCAGCAGGACGCGGTTGGCGATCCGCACCCCGCCGATCTCGAAGGGGTCGGTCAGGGCCGGGCGGCCGCTCGGGTTCTCAACGGTTGCGCTCATGGATCAGCCGCAGCCCCTTGAGAGTGAGCAGGTCGTCGACCTCGTCGATCGTCTCGGTGAAGGGGACGACGGTCGAGGCGTAGCCGCCGGTGG
This sequence comes from Actinomycetota bacterium, assembly GCA_030860625.1. Taxonomy (GTDB): domain Bacteria; phylum Actinomycetota; class Thermoleophilia; order Solirubrobacterales; family 70-9; genus VAYN01. Next base: position 2,284 of record JALZHV010000159.1, on the reverse strand, counting down.
CGATCAGCCGCGGGTTGGGAAGCTCGTCTTCCATGCGGCGGACGATGCCGTCGATCAGACCGGCGAAGCCGAAGATGAAGCCGGAGTTGATCGCGGCGCGCGTGGAGCGGCCGATCGCTTCCTGCGGCTCTTCCAGATCGAGGCGGGTGATCCGGGCGGCCCGTTCGATCAGGGCGCTGAGCGAGGGCGCGAGACCCGGGCCGATCGCGCCGCCGAGGTACTCGCCCTCGGCCGAGACGACGTCGATGTTGATGCCGGTGCCGAAGTCGACCGAGATACACGCTTCGCCGAAGCGCTCGTAGGCGGCGATCGCGTTGACGAGCCGGTCGGCCCCGACCTCGAGCGGGTTTTCGATCCTGATCGGCATCCCGGTCTTGATCCCCGGCCCGATCGCCAGGCACGGCGCGTCGAGATACCGCTCCGCCAGCTGCTCGAACTGGCTCCCCAGCGGCGGCACCACCGAAGAGACGCAGACGGCGTCGATCTCCCGAAACGCCATCCCGCTCAGCGAGAACAACCCGTCGATCCGCTCCGCCAGCTCGTCCCCCGTCGCCCCCGAGCGGGTCTGGAAGCGCCAGTGCTCGACCAGCCGCTCGCCGTCGAAGGCGCCAAGGTGGGTCTGGGTGTTGCCGACGTCTACCGCGAGGAGCATGGGGGGATTATCGCTGCCGCGCCCCGACACGGCAGCGATCGGGCACAGAGCAGCCCCGTCGCCCTCTAGCCGGGCTCCACGTAAAGCGGTTTCGGTTCTTCGAGGTTGTAGGTCGCTGTCCAGATGGTGCTCGAGGGACAGATGAAGCCGCCCGCGACCCGTGGGACGTTGGCGTTGATTTCGAGGGTCGGACTTTCGCCCCCTTTGAGGGTGCCAAGGTCCACGCCTTCGCCGAATCCGTAGGTACAGGAAGTTCCGAAGATCCCGAATGTAACGGCCGTGCCCTTGCCTATGAATGTGCCGTTGTCGGTGCCGGCGAGGTGCTGAATTTCGAATTCTCCTTTGTTGATCGTGTGGGTTGTCTGGCCGCAGCCGCTCCAAGTCAATGATTCGATCGACCCCGTTACCGCTTTCGCTTCCCCGCCCGCCGAAGCGATCGAACCTTTGAATGTGCCGCCGGTGCATTCGGCAATCGTCGTGCCCCCGCTCTCGACTTTTAGAGAGTTGGTCAAGACAGCATCGACTTTGGCACCACTTCTATGAGCAGATTGACAGGGTGTAGTTGTCGAGCCGCAGAGGACGGTAGCGGAGGCAGAAGCAGTGGAAAGGACCAAAACGGCCGCTGCCGCTACGACGGTGCAAAGAGCTAACAACTTCATTTCGTCCTCCCCCTGCTCCCCCGCGGGAGCGACTGGATCACTGAGTCAGTCGTACCACCTGCCTTCTAGATAGTCAAAAACATCTGAGTATCTAGCCACAGCGGCGAGTGAGAGGCGGCCGCTGCACGCGACCGCCTCTCGCGCTGATCAGCTTGCCTCTACGTAGAGGGGTTTGGGGCTTGTGACTTTGTATTCCGCTGTCCAGCGCACTTCCGCCGGGCAGATGAAGCCACCGGCCACTCGTTTGACGATCTCGTTGACTTTGATCGTCGGGGCTTCCCCGCCGGTCAGGGTGCCGGCGTCGATCCCGGTCCCGGCCCCGTAGGTGCAGGAGGTGCCGAACAGAGCCGTTGTCACTTCCGAGAACAGGCCTGTGATTGTCCCGTTGTCGGTGCCGGCGATGTGGTGCACTTCGAGCGTCCCCAGTTTCAGGGTGGTCACGGCGCTGCTGCATCCGCTCGCGACCATTTCGGTCAGGGGCGCCACCACTGTCGAGGCCGATCCCCCGGCGTTTTCAATCGTCGCTTTGGTCGATGTCCCCGTGCATGTGGTCAGGGTCGAGCCACTCGTCGTCTCGATCTGGTTCGAGCCCGACAGCGAGGTTGCCAGCACCGTCCCTTTTCCGTAAATGGAGTTGCAGGGTGTCGATGTGGTTTTGCAGAGAACCGTCGCCGAAGCGGTACCGGCTCCGATCAGAGCGGTTAGGGCCGCAGCCGCCACAGCGGCGAGACCCAACATCTTCAGGTACTTCATTTGTTCTCCCTTGCTCCGGCCCAGGGGCCGGGTTGCTTTGCATTGCGCAGATCGCGCGCGCGCAGGAGAATAGTCAACTGTTTTTATCTAATACCTGGAGGCTTCCTCGCGACTCGACCTTTTGTCCAGCCGGCAGCGCCGCCAATGACCCCGCGAGGCGGGTGCCGTCCGGCAGCGTCAGCTCCGGATCCAGCTCCAGCAGCGGGACGAGGACGAATCT
>JALZHV010000158.1 GCA_030860625.1 Actinomycetota bacterium | reverse complement strand
GCCCAGCACCGTGGCCTCTGGCTGGTCGCCTCGCCGGGTGAGGCGCCGCGGACGGCCCCGGCGCGCGGGAAGCTGCGGGGCGAGCCCCCGGTCACCGGCGACTGGGTCGCCATCGACGGGAGCGGCACGATCGCCCACGTTCTCGAGCGGCGCGGCGTGCTCGTGCGCCGGGTCGCCGAGAGCGCCACGGACTCGCAGGTGCTGGCGGCCAACGTCGAGGTGGCGCTGATCGCGGAGCCGCTCCCCGATCCGAACCCGCAGCGGATCGAGCGGCTGGCGGCGCTCGCGGTGGCGGGCGGCGTGCCGGCCGTGCTGCTGCTGACCAAGGCGGACCTCGACCCCGACGCGCACCTCGCCGCGGCGCGGCTGGCGCGGCAGCTCGGCCTCGCCGAAGGCATGGCCATCAGCGCCGCCGCCGGCGAGGGCCTGCAATCGCTCCCCCAGGTACTGGAGCCGGGGAGCACGGGCGCCCTGCTCGGCCCCTCCGGCGCCGGCAAGTCGACGCTCGTCAACGCCCTGCTCGGCACCGAGCGCCAAGCGACGGGCACGGTTCGGGCGAGCGGCATCGGCCGCCACGTCACCGTCACCCGCGAGCTCATCCCCCTGCCGAACGGCGCCCTGCTGATCGACATGCCCGGCCTGCGGCAGGTCGCCCTCTGGACCGGAGGCGACGAGGCGTTTCCGGAGATCGAGGAGCTGGCGCGCTCCTGCCGCTTCGCCGACTGCCAACACGAGTCCGAGCCGGGCTGCGCCGTGCGAGACGAGGCCGACCCCGAGCGCCTGCGCGCCTGGCGCAAGCTGCAGCGGGAGGACGCCTGGGTCCGGGACCGCCAAGTGGCCTCCCGCGAGCGCGAGCAAGCCGGCCGCGCCACCGCCCGGCAGGTCCGCGAGGGCCGGGCGGCAAAGGGCGACGACCGCTAGCCTTCCCCTCTGCGCAGCGGCTCAGCGCCCCCAGGCGAGGTAGCTCAGTTGGTAGAGCACACGACTGAAAATCGTGGTGTCGCGGGTTCGAATCCCGCCCTCGCCACTGCGGGATTCCTCTTTAGGTGTAGGTATCCGATTCCTCCTTTATGAGGAATCTCCCTCAGAAGTGACGTGGCAGATGCGTGACCTCTTCGGCTGATCGTGGGGGATTCAGCTTTTAGGCATGTACTTGACTAGGAATCTCCTAGTATTCCGCGATCTTGTTGGCGAGTGCGGATAACTAAGGATTATCGGCCGTGGCGATCCTCCTCGAGGACACCCAGGGACGCCAGCGGCTGGAAGCCCTGGAGTTGGCCTTGGTGGATAGGGCCGACGAGCTGGCGGTGTTCCTAGTCTTCGACCGGCCCGGGCGGCTTAACGAGAGGCCGAGTTTGGCAAATACTTACTTCGCGCAGCGATGTGCGACCGACACCATGCTGGAGCAGATCATCGAAGCGCTCCGCTCGGTTGGGGCCTACGTCGAGCTGTTCGAGGACGAGCGATCGTTCATCCAGTGCTTGGCCGAGGGCCGGCACCTTCGCCTCGGTCGCGAGCTCATGATCGCCTACAACGAAATCGGATTCGGGATTGGCCCCGGAGCCTTCGAGGCCGGCCGTAAGGCGCTGATCCCGCTGGTTGCCGACTCCTTCGGGATCACCTGCGCTAACTCCGGCGCCTATCCCTGTGCCCTCACCCTGCACAAGTTCCACTCGTTCAGGTTGTTGGAGGCGCTGGGGTTCGACGTTCCGCCCGTCTGGCATTTCGATCAAGAGGCTGGGTGGGTAGGCGGCGAGCCGCCGGCTGGCCTGAAGGTGATCGCGAAGTCGACCTTCGAGGCATGGTCGGTGGGTGTGACCGAAGACTCCGTCTTCGTCTTTGACGAGTCGAGCGAGGAGCGACTCACGGCGATCACCGCCTCAATTGGGCAGCCAGTCACGGTCCAGGAATTCGTCTCCGGACCCGAGGTATGCGTGCCGGTCTTCTCGTGCCCGGAGCGCGTCGTCTCTCCGCCGGTGGAGTCGATCCTCAGCAAGGCCCCCGGAGACGGCGATGCCGTGGTGACGATCGACGACAATGTCACCGACGGTGCCATCTCCTACCGCCGTTTCGAGGCCGAGTCTGACCTGATGCGGCAGCTTCGCAGCAGTGCCTTGGAGGTCTTCGACCTGTTCGAGCTCGGGGGCGCAACCCGAATCGACTTTCGCATCAACAGCCTTGGTCGTCCACGGCTAACCGACATCGCCGTTTCGCCAGGGTTGGAAGCCGACGGCTCCGTCGCCGGATCGCTGGCCCTTCTCGGATTCGACCATGAAAGGTTCATCCGAGTCGTGATCGCCGCGACGCTGGGCACCCGGGGCCTGCTTCCGGCCTAGTTCCACCATTCGATCTCTGGCAGCCAGAATCCGCGTCCGAGTTGGTCCCATTGAGGCCCCAGCTCCGCGGGTCGCCGGTCGAGGAGGTAGGTGTCAAACTCCAACGGGCTAAGCAGCTCACCCGCCTGGATGACCTCTTCGAGCAATTCATGACGCCTGACCATGTAGGGCCGCGAGACGTAGGGGATCTCGAGGACGAGCTCGGCTAGGTGCGACCAGCGCTCACACGCATCCTCATATCTCCCCGAGACGAAGAGCGTGGCGGCCCGATTCGCTTCTAGCATGTAGACGATGGCCGGCTCCGGGTTTGGACGCCGCCGGATCTCGTCCAGCAGCCGATCGAAAACCTCCGTCGCCGCAGAGAAGGACCCCGACAAGGCGTGGTAGACGCCGAGTGGGTTTTCAGAGAAGAACGGGTCCCCCGGCACACCATGCTCTGCAAGGATCTCCTCCTGACGCCGGAGCGCTTCTGCGGGGCCGAGTGACCCCTGGCGGTATTCGGCCAGCAGCGCGTTCATCTTCGGGTAGTCGAGTCGCGGAAACGTCTCTATCTCATAGCCCTCGATCAGATCTTCGAAGCGTTCGTGCACGGCAAGCGCCTCGGCGTAGCGAGCATTGGCGATCAGGGCCGCTTCCAGGTTCGTCAGACAGCGGTAGTACTCGGTCGGCCGCCGCAGCACGGTTTGTTGCTCAGTTGGTCCGTAGTGCTCGACCGCGTAGCGGGTCATGCGCAAGGCGCGCTCGGCCACATGGAGACTTCCCGCACACCGGTCCAGGGTGGCCAGCGCGTCGATAGCGGTCGCATCCGCGTCGGTCCGCTGGTTCAGGGTGCGCCTGATCCTGGCCTCCAGCTCCAGGCCAGCGGCCTTGTCGACCATTAGCACCTTGCCGTACAGCAGCTGCATCATGAGGCGGATTCCCAGCTCCGGCTCATCCTGCTCATATCCCTCCCAGGCGGCAAGGATCGCTTCGCCGGCCACGCGGTCGTCTTCGCTACGGGTGGCAAGTAGGCACGCTGCCTGTAGGTAGTCGGCCTCCGCCCGCAGCCGGCGCGGCAGATCACCGGGCAGATCGCCCAGCGCCTGTTGGCAATCCTCGAACCTGAACTCTTTAAGGTGCTTGTGCGCCGCCTCGAAGGTTTCCGCGACCGCCCGCATCCCCCCGTGATCCAGCGCGCCGAGAGTCGCGGGAGGCAGGTCCTGCCAATCTAGGCCCTCCCGTTGCCGGGCAAGCGCGGCCTGCACGGCGAGCGCCGCTGCTTCGGATTGACGTTCCGCCCGTGCCGCGTTTTGACTGCGAAGTTCGTAGTCGCCGGGTCGGAGCAGGCGCAGGCAGTCGACAAGGCTCTCGTGAATGCTCGTGGGGTCGAGTGAGCCCGCGCCCAAGAAGTGCTGGCGATAAAGGTCGTGAACAAACTTGCCGATCTCATCGTCCAGTTCCAGCATCGCCTCGTCGCGGCAATAACGCAGCAGCCGGACCGTCTCAGCCTCTTCCCGGTCGCTCGCGCAGAGGAGCTCTTGGCGACGAAAGGTGAGACCAAGGACAGCTGCTACCTGCAGCACGGTCATCGCCGCTTTGCCTTGCTCCCCGAGGTTGTCGAGGCGCTCCTCGAGGACCCTGCGAAGGAAGTCGTCGGACTCTGAGGCCTCAATCAGCGTCTTGACTTCGCCTTTCGCGATCCGGTTCGCGCACTGCCGGCTTAAGGCTAGGTGGCCTCCCGAAGAGGCGTAGACGGTGTCGACGACCTCATCCGGGATCTCGTTGCCCGCCCCTAGCGCCGCGAGCACCTCCTCGAAGCTCTCCCGAGGGATCCGTGGAATGTCGAAGCACACGGTCGAACTCGGACGCAGCAGAGCCCGATGAGCCTCCGGATTCACCACGTGCTGATAGGGCTCCACCGTCTGCACGGCAACGACGCGCAGTTCCTCGAGGAACGGGAAGACCGCCCACATCCGCGGATCGCGCAGACGCAGGAGCAGTCGAAGTGACCCCTTGTCCCACCAATGGAGATTGTCCGCGATCAGCAGCAGCGGTCGCTTCCCGGCTAGTTGCTCGATCTCGTGAAGAATGTCCGACTCCGTATCGTCGATCAGGGTCCGTCGTCTGCGAGCGCGGCTCAGTCTTGCTTTCGCGAGCGCTTCCACGGTGGCGGTCATCAGGCCCGCCGTCCCAAGCAAGGTCTCGCCAGCCCGGGTCATGGAGGCAAGGCCAGGGAGGAGCCTCTTCAGGCTCGAGGAGAGCCCGGTCATCGCCAGCCCGAACGGGTAGAGCAGATCGTCGCTGTTCTGGAGGTCTCCTTCGGCCACGATGGTCCGCCCACCGCCCTCCTGCCACATCGCCCCGACACCTTTCGCAAGCCACGACTTGCCGACCCCGGGTGGACCCTGCAGCACCGCTATATCGGGACCCTCCGAGAGGGTCCGGGCAACTCCGGCGGCAATCTCGTCGTAGTCGAGTACATGCCAGAGCTCGGCCACGGCCGATAATCCTTAGTTATCCGCACTCGCCAACAAGATCGCGGAATACTAGGAGATTCCTAGTCAAGTACATGCCTAAAAGC
>JALZHV010000157.1 GCA_030860625.1 Actinomycetota bacterium | reverse complement strand
CCTGGTCGTGGACGAGCTCGCCGAGCAGGGTCGGGTCGGTGCCGGGCTCGGCGTCGCGTAGGGTCGCGGCGACGGCGACCGGGAGCCCCTCGAGCCGGCGGACGAGGAAGGTGAGGAAGCGCAGCGAGGGCCGGTCGCACCAGTGCAGGTCGTCGATCGCCAGCAGCAGCGGGCCGTCGCCGCTGAGGTTGACGGTGAGCCAGTAGAGCCCGTGGAGGATCGCGAAGGAGGCGTCGAGCGAGTCGCCCTCGCCGGGGCTGCCGAAGACGGCGCCGGCGCTGGCCGCGGCCCCCGCCAGCAGCTCCTCCCGCGCCCCCGCCTCGACCAGCAGCGGCTCGAACAGCTGGCGGACGACCCCGTAGGGGAACTCGCGCTCGAGCTCCGAGCCCCGCGCCGAGAGCACCCGCATCCCCGCCCCCGCGCCGAGCCGTCGCGACTCCGCCAGCAGCCGAGTCTTGCCGATCCCCGCCGGCCCCTCGAAGAGGATCACCCGCCCCTCGCCGCCGACCGCCTCGTCCAGCAGTCCCTCGACCGAGGACAGCTCCCCGTCTCGCTCCAGCAGCTCCTCGCTCACGGCGCCAGTCTAGGAGCGGATCAGTAGGCGGTGTTGCGGGAGCGGGGGCGCGGGATCGACTTGTAGCGGTGGGCGCGGCCGCGGTTCCAGAGGGCGCTATCGATCTCGGCGGGGGTGAGGGCGCCGCCGGTGGCGGCGGCGAGGAGCTCGACCGCGTGGACGGCGGCGGCGCGCAGCTCGACCTCCTCGGGGGATCCGTGGGCGAGCAGCTCGCCGGCTTCGATGCGGGCGGTCAGCTCCGGGTCGAGCCGGAGGACGCCGTCGACGCGGAGGACGTGGGGGACGAGGTTGTCGGCGAAGGCGGTGAGGCGCTCGTGGCCGGGAAGGTCGGCGGCCCTGGCGCGGTGGAGGTCGGCGGCGGCGATCTGGGCGCGCTTGTAGAAGGGGACTTGGCGGCCCTCATAACGGGAGACATCGGCGAAGGCGTCCCAACCGGCGAGGAGGCCCGCCAGGGCCGGGATCGAATCGACGGTTTCGACCACCCCGAGGAAGCGACCGCCGTGGTCGCCGCGGACGTGCGTGCCGACGTCGCGCAGGGCAGCGGCGAACTGCGTCATCAGCGGGTGCTCCGGGTCTTGGCCCACGACCGCGGCGATGGTGGGAGCGTCCATCGCCGCCAGCTCCTCTGGAGTCCAAGGACCGGCAGAGGCAAAGCGCTCGCTGAGCCCAGCCTCCATCGTCCCGTAGCCGCTGAGGCTGTCCCGCTTGCGGATCGTCGGCCACCAGCCGGAGCCGAAGTTGATCGCGTTCATGCAGATCGCGAAGGCAGTGGCCGCTTCGGGATCCCGGTGCGTACCTGGCACATCCGTCGTCTCTCTCGCTCCCGTCAAGCCCGCGGCGTACTCCTCGATCGCCTCCTCCTCGACCCGGACCCAGCGCGCCCGCCCCATCACCCACACGCAGGCGGCACGGACTTGGTCGGGCAGGGAAACTGAAGGCATGGAGAAGCGAGAGATACCGGTTCGCCAGGCCGGCGTCGAGGACGCCCCGGCGATCGCCCGGCTGCTGCACGACTTCAACCGCGAGTTCGACGAACCGACGCCGCCGGTCGAGGAGCTGGCGGAGAGGTGTTGCCGCCTGCTCGAGGAGGGGGAGATCACGGCGTTGCTTCCCGAGCAGGGACCCGACGGCCTGGCCCTCCTGCGCTTCCGCCCCGCCCTCTGGAGCGCCGGACTGGAAGCGTATTTGCAGGAGCTCTACGTGGTCCCGGCCCTACGCGGCCAAGGCATCGGCCGCTCCCTCCTGCAAGCCGCCATCCACCTCTCCCGGGACCGCGGCGCCGATGGCATCGACCTCAACACCGGCGAGACCGATACCGCCGCCCGCGCCCTCTACGAGAGCATCGGCTTCACCAATAAAGAAGGCGGCCCCGAAGGGCCGCCGATGCTCTTCTACGAGCTGGAGTTCTAAGCACCTACATAAAGGGCGTGGGGGGATGTGAGGATATATTCGGCTTTCCAAGTTGCAGAAGAGGGACAGAGGAAACCACCTGAGGTCCTTGGGACTGAAGCGTTGATTGAAAACGCTGCAGGCGCGCCGCTCGCGATGAACCCGAGTTTAGTTCCTGCCCCCGTTCCATAGGTACAGCTGGTTCCGAAAACCCCGAATGTCACGTAATTACCTATACCTACTACTCCGCCGGTTGACGTGACTCGGAAAGAACCGACACTGGTCGTATGAGTTGTCTGACTACAGCCTCCAAAAGCGAAGGTACCTCCTTGGATAACCAGCTCGCTTGCGGTTTCTGACGTCAAGACCCCGTGGATTGTTGATTCGGTGCATGTAGCGACGGTGGTGCCACCCGAAGCTACGGCGAAGTCGGTGCTTTGTTTCAAGCTTTTGTCGATTGTCGTACCGGATAGATATCTGATCGTACGAGCGCTGTCTGTGAAAAATGTGGTCGCCGAGGCCGTACCGGCTCCGGCGAAGGCGGTTAGACCCAGCGCCGCGATTACAGCGATGCCGAGCATCTTCAGGTGCTTCATGGTCCCTCTCCTTGTCCGGCGCCTAGCGCTGGTCGTGTGATGCGCTGTCGTAACACGGAGAGGGAGATCAGTCAAAAACATTTGCGTATCTAAGTTCTCCCGGTGGCTGCGCTCGCTCGGGGTGGAAGAGGTGGGTGAGGAGCTCGACGCCGTCGACTAGGCGGGGGCCGGGGCGGGAGAAGCTGGAGGCGGCGTCGACGGCGAAGACGCGGTTGGGGTCGAGGGACTGGAGGCGGTCGCGGTGGGCGAGGGTTTGGGCGCGGGACTCCTCTAGGTACCAGCCGCAGGGCATCGAGACGATCACGTCGGGGTCGAGGCTGTCCAAGTCCTCCCAGGCGACCTGCGGGGACTTCTGCCCTGGCCGCCCGGCGATGTCCTCGCCGCCGGCGATCTCGATCATCTCCGGGATCCAGTGGCCGCCGAGGAAGGGCGGGTCGAGCCACTCGAGGGCGAGGACGCGCGGCCGGGGGGCTCCCTCGACCGCGGCGTGGACGATTTGCAGGCGGCGCTCGAGGTCGGCGCGGACCTGGCTGGCCTGCTCCTCGATGCCCGCCGCCGCGCCCAGGCGGGTCACGTCGTCCAGCACGTCGCCAAGCGTGCTCGGGTCCTGCTGCAGCACCTGCGGTCGCCCCGGTAGCCGCGCCGCCACCGCGACCACGTCGTCGTAGGAGACGGCGCAGACCTCGCAGACCGCCTGGGTGACGATCAGGTCCGGCGCCAGCTCGGCCAGCCGCTCCTCGTCGAGCGTGTAGAGGGCGCGCCCTTCGCCGATCACCTGCTTGACCGCTGCGTCGATCTCGCCGGGGTCGAGGCCCTCCGGCAGGACCGTCGCGGTCAGGTGCGGCAGCTCGGCCGCGGCCGGCGGCCAGTCGCACTCGTGGGTGACGCCGACGACGCTCTCGCCGAGCCCGAGCGCGAAGAGCATCTCGGTGGCCGAGGGGACGAGGCTGGCGATCCGCATCGACCAAGCATGCCGTGTTTGCGCTCCCCGCTCCCCGGCTATTGGTCAAGACAGTTTCGGGTTAACCAGTCAACCGATCGGAGGAAACCGATGCGTCGCACCCTGCCCCTATTGCTCGTCGCCTTGACGATGCTGATCGCCGCCGCGCCCGCCAAGGCGCAACTGCCGGTGATCTTCAACGGCATCTACGGCTACGCCCACACCCATCCCACCGCCAGTCCGCCCGGAGCGAACGACTGGAGCTGCAAACCGACCGCGGCCCACCCGCAGCCCGTCATCCTCGTCCACGGCACCTTCGCCGACATGTCGAACAGCTGGCAGGCGATCTCGCCGCTCTTGAAGAACAACGGCTACTGCGTCTTCGCCCTCAACTACGGCGACTACAACGGCAGCGGCGCGATCGGCGTCTACGGCGTCGATGACATCCGCGTCTCGGCCCAGGAACTCTCGGCCTTCGTCGACAAAGTCCTCGCCGCCACCGGCGCCGCCGAGGTCGACATCGTCGGCCACTCGCAGGGCGGGATGATGCCGCGCTACTACGTCAAGTTTCTGGGCGGGGCGGCGAAAGTCCGCGCCCTCGTCGGCCTCTCGCCCTCCAACCACGGCACTACCCTGAACGGGCTCTTCATCCTCTCCAACTTCTTCCCGGGGGCCAACCAGTTCACCGGCGCCCTCTGCCCGGCTTGCGAGCAGCAGCGCGCCGGCTCGGCCTTCATCACCGAACTGAACTCAGGCGGCGAGACCGTGCCCGGCGTCGAATACACGGTGATCCAGACCCGCTACGACACGGTCGTCACCCCCTACACCTCGGCCTTCCTCTCCGGGCCGAACGTGCGCAACATCCTGCTCCAGAACCAGTGCATCCTCGACCTGGGCGACCACCTCTCGATGCCCTACGACCACATCGCCGCGACCGACGTCCTCAACGCGCTCGACCCGGCCAACCCGCGGCGGATCATCTGCACCCCGATCGCGCCGATCGCCGGCGGCTAGCGCTCAGACCGTCGAGCCGTTCCCGTTGCTCTCCCCGCGGTAGGGCCCCGGCTTCGGCCGGGGCTTGCCGCCGGGGAAGGCGAGCCGCAGGATCGTCCGCTGCACCATCCCCAGCTGCTGCAGGAACGGGCCGGAGTTGTAGGGGAGGCCGTAGCGCTCGCAGACGTCCTTGACCTGCGGCGCGATCTCCGCGTACCGCGTGCTCGGCATGTCCGGGAAGAGGTGGTGCTCGACCTGGTGGCCGAGATTGCCGCTCAGCACGTGGAACAGCGCGCTGCCCTCGATGTTCGCCGAGCCCAGCAGCTGACGGACGTAGAACGCGCCGCGCGTCTCGTCGGCCACCTCCTCCTGGCTGAACGTGTAGGTCTGGTCGGGGAAGTGGCCGCAGAAGATGA
>JALZHV010000425.1 GCA_030860625.1 Actinomycetota bacterium | reverse complement strand
GCTCGGCATGCCCGTCCCCATCGACCGGGCGCTCGACCACGTGTTCGGGCTGGTCCTCGTCAACGACTGGTCTGCGCGCGACATCCAGGCCTGGGAGTACCAGCCGCTCGGGCCTTTCCTCGGGAAGTCGTTCGCCACCTCGATCAGTCACTGGGTGGCGCCGCTCACGGAGGTCGAAGGGCATCGCGTCCCGGCCGGAGCACAGGAACCCGAGCCGCTCCCATATCTGCGCGAGGAGCCGTGGGCCTACGACCTCGCCCTCGAGGTCGAGCTGAACGGAGCCGTGGTGGCGCGCACGAGCGGGCGTCACCTCTACTGGTCGATCGCCCAGCAGGTGGCGCACCTGACCGCCAACGGCGCGAGCATGCGGACCGGCGATCTGCTCGCGACCGGCACGATCTCGGGGCCGGAGCGGGAGTCCCACGGCAGCCTGATCGAGCTCAGCTGGAACGGGACCGAGCCGATCGAGCTCCCGGGCGGCGAAACCCGCAGCTTCCTGGAGGACGGCGACGAGGTGGTGCTGCGCGGGGAGGGGCTGGGCGAGGTGCGCGGGCGGATCGACCCGGCGCGCTGCTGAGGCCTCAGCGCACCGGCAGCTCGAGCCGCAGCCGCGAGACGCGCACGCTGAAGACGAAGTTGCTCGGACGCAGGAAGTTCGGGTCGCGTCCCAGCAGCTCGAGCTTGACCACGTGGCCGCGTCGCAGCCGCCAGCCGTTCCCGAAGAGCTGGAAGCGGATCGGCCCGCGCTCGTCGTCCTCGAGCCGGTACACGCCGCGCGAGATCAGCATCTGCCGGCCGCCGTGCACGTCCCATAGCCGCGCGGCCAGGTAGCCGCCGCGGCCCTCCGTACGGATCCTGGCCCTGACGAGCGGCAGGCCCAGCAGCGTCGCCGGCCGGCCAACGCGCCTCTGGACGATCGCGGTGCCGGGGGCGCGCTCGCGAGGCACGGTGAGGCACGCGTCGCCGCCCGTGACCTTGTCGAAGGCGCGGGCGGTCTCCGGGTTGCCGCCGTCCCAGGTCACCGTCTGCCTGCCCGCGCTCGAGAGCTCGAGCGACCGCGAGTGAAGGCGCGCCCAGCTCAGCGCGCGGAACGGAGCTCCGGTCGGTGCATCCTTGGGGCACGTCTGGGGGAACGCGACGACGCTGCCATGCCGCGGGGCAGGGCCCTCACCCTTCAGCAGGGCGTCGAAGAACCGGCTGCCTTGGTCGTTGAAGAACCGGTCGACATCCGGCTTGTTGGACCCCCGGGAGTGGCCGAGGTCGCCGAGCTGCAGGGCGACCCGCGCCCCCGTGAGGCCCCGGTAGGCGACGTACGCGCGAAGGGCCTCGGGCGCCGGGAAGAGGTCGTCGGTCCAGCCGTTCTGGATCAACAGCGGCGCGGGTACCCCGGAGACGCCGACGGCGCTATGGAAGTTCGTTAGCTCGCGCGCCACCGCGCGCGCGTCCGCCCCGTACGGCTCGCCGCGGTCGGCGATCGCCTTCCAACCCGTGAGGTCCGCGCTCCGATCCCGCGCGACCGGCCCGTAGAAGCCCTGGAGGGCGCCCAGGAGGTAGAGGCCGTTGTTGTAGCTCAGCTTGACCACGCCGGCGACCGTGCGGCTCTCGCCGGCCGAGAACGGGCCGAAGTCGAGGAAGCGCCCGTTCGGGATGAGTGCGTAGGTCAGGTCGGTCGCGCCCCAGCGCGGCCAGGCCGCCTTGATCTCGAGCGGCCTGCCCGCCGGGCTGCGCCAGCGCCGGTAGGAGCCGCCCGGCAGGCGGACGCGGTCGCGCAGCCGGGCGAGGTTGTGGCTCTGAACGCCCCCGTAGGAGATCCCCGTGACGCCGATCGCGCTCCGGTCCACGACCCGCTGGTCCACCAGCAGGCCGAGGAGGTACTGCGTGTCACGCGCCTCGTACCGCTGGTCGGCCAGGTGCAGCCAGCCACGGTCACAGGCGAGCGGGGTACGGGAATCGGCCGCGCCGCAAGATCGCCCGAACCCGCGTGCCGAGTACGTCACGAC
>JALZHV010000156.1 GCA_030860625.1 Actinomycetota bacterium | reverse complement strand
GATCGGTACTCCGCATGGAGCCGCGCCGCTAGCGCCTGGGCGTCAGCAGGAGCGGGTTCTCGCGGCGGAGGTGCTCCGAGCGACCCCCACCGGCTCCCTCTGCGCCCGGCTCTAGAACGGCAACGTGTCGCGGACTTCGGCGAGCTTGGGGGCTTGTTTGTCGCGGTCGCTGAGGAGGGGCTCTGCGACTTGCCAATCGACGCCGACGTCGGGGTCGTTCCAGGCGATGCCGGACTCGGTGGCGGGGTCGTAGTAGCTGGAGACCTGGTAGGCGACGTCGGCGACGTCGGAGAGGACGGCGAAGCCGTGGCCGCAGCCGACCGGGACATAGAGCTGGCGGTGGTTTTCGTCGTTGAGGATGTGCCCCTCCCACTGGCCGTAGGTAGGCGAGCCGCGGCGCAGGTCGACGGCGACGTCGAGGATCTCGCCGCGGACGCAGCGAACCAGCTTCGCCTGACCCGGTTCGGTCTGGAAGTGGATCGCGCGCAGGGTGTTCTTGACCGAGCGCGAGTGGTTGTGCTGGACGAAGTCGGCGTCGACGCCCATCTCGCGCCAGGCGTCGCGGCTGAAGGTCTCGACGAAGAAGCCGCGCTCGTCGCCGAAGACCTGCGGCTCGACGAGGACGACGCCGTCGATCTTGGTCTCCAGTCGCCGCGCCACTAGCCCAGCGCCTTGCCGTAGTGCTTTTCGTAGTACTCGCGGTACTCGCCGGAGCGGATCGGCCCCCACCAGTCCTCGTTGTCGCGGTACCACTGCACGGTCCGCTCGAGGCCCTCGGCGAAGTGGACCTGCGCCTCCCAGCCGAGCTCCTCCTGCAGCTTCGCCGAGGAGAGCGAGTAGCGGCGGTCGTGGCCGGGCCGGTCTTTGACGTACTCGATCAGCGACTCGTCGGCGCCGACGAGCTCGATCACCCGCTTGACGACCTCGATGTTCTCGCACTCGTCGGGGCCGCCGACGTTGTAGGCCTCGCCGGCTTTGCCTTTCGCCAGCACCGTGTGGATGCCGCGGCAGAAGTCCTCGACGTAGAGCCAGTTGCGGACCTGCTTGCCGTCGCCGTAGACCGGCAGCGAGTCGCCGTGGACCGCGTTGAGGACGATCAGCGGGATCAGCTTCTCCGGGTACTGGCGCGGGCCGTAGTTGTTGGAGCCGCGGACGATCGAGGCGTCGATCCCGTAGGTGTGGAAGTGGGCGGAGACGAGCAGGTCGCCGGCCGCCTTGGTCGCCGAGTAGGGCGAGGAAGGGTCGAGTGGCGAGGTCTCGGTGAAGGAGCCGGAGTCGATCGAGCCGTAGACCTCGTCGGTCGAGACCTGGACGTAGCGTTCGACGCCGAGCTCGCGCGCCGCGTCGAGCAGGGTGCCGGTGCCGATCACGTGGGTGCGGGCGAAGGCGTCCTGGTCCTCGATCGAGCGGTCGACGTGACTCTCCGCAGCGAAGTTGACGACGGCGTCGCAGCCCTGCATCGCTTCGCGGACGATCGCGGGGTCCTCGATCGCCCCCTCGACCAGGTTCGTCCCCTCGGGCAGGTTCTCGCGCCGCCCCGCGTAGGTGAGCTTGTCGAGGACGACGACGTCGTGCTCGTCGCCGACCAACCGCACGTAGGTGGAGCCGATGAACCCCGCCGCTCCGGTGACCAGAAGCCTCATTCCGTTCCTTCCTGCGCTTGTCGTTGGGCGAGATAGCCTGCCAGTCCGTCCTGCCAGCTGGGCAGCCGGATCGCGTGTTCGCGCTGGCTGGTCAGGGCCGAGAAGGGCGGGCGCGGCGCCGCGGCGCCGAATTCCTCGCTGGTGATCGAGAGTGCCCGGCACTCGACCTTGGCCTGCTCGAAGATCTCGTTGGCGAACTCGTACCAGGAGCACTGCCCGCTCGCCGCCATGTGGTGGATGCCGTACTCGATCCCCTCGATCAGGCGGACGATGCCGTAGGCGAGGTGCCAGGTGTAGGTCGGCGAGCCGACCTGGTCGCGGACGACCGTGACCTCGCTCTGGCGCTCGGCGAGGCGCAGCATCGTGTCGACGAAGTTGCGGCCGCCGACGCCGAAGAGGCCGGCCGAGCGGACGATGAAGTGGCGCTTGTTGGCGGCGGCGACCGCCTCCTCGCCGGCCAGCTTGGTGCGGCCGTAAGCCGAGAGCGGCGCCGGCTGGTCGCTCTCCACGTAGGGCTCGCCCTTGGCGCCGTCGAAGACGTAGTCGGTGGAGACGTGGAGGATCCGCGCTTCGACTTTCGCGGCGGCCGCGGCGACGTTGCCGGCGCCGGAGCCATTGACCGCGAAGGCGGCTTCCTCGGCGTCCTCGGCGCCGTCGACGTCGGTCCAGGCGGCGCAGTTGATGACGACGTCGGGGCGCTCGAGGTCGAGCTTGCGGTCGAGCGCCTCGGGCCGGGTGACGTCGAGCTCGGCGCGGCCGTAGCCGACGACGTCGTGGCCGGCGTTGCCGGCGGCGAGCATCACGTCACGCCCCAGCATCCCGGCGGCTCCGGTGACCAAGAGCTTCACGACCCCGCCCCCACTAGACGAGTTTGATCTCGGATTTGTCGCCGACCAGCAGCCGCAGGGTCTTCGGCATCCCCTCGCTGCGGGTCAGCTTCACTTCCTTGCCCAGCAGGCTCGCCTCCATCCGGGTGCCGAGGTCCTCGACGACCGAGCCGGAGAGGACGATCGAGTTCTCGACTTCGGAGCGGCGGACGTGGACGTTGTCGCCGATCGAGGTGTAGGGGCCGATGTAGGCGTCCTCGACGTGGGCGCCGGCGCCGATCACGGCGGGGCCGCGGACGACCGAGCGCTCCAGTTTCGCGCCGGGGCCGAGGACGAGCCGCCCCTCGACCTTGGAGGCCTCGTCGACCTCGCCCTCGATCTCGGTCACCAGCTCCTCCAGGACCAGGCGGTTGGCCTCGAGCATGTCGGCGAGCTGGCCGGTGTCCTTCCACCAGCCGCGCACGACCTCGGAGCGGACGTTGCGGCCATCGTCGATCAGCTTGTCGATCGCCTCGGTGATCTCCAGCTCGCCGCGCCAGGAGGGCTCCAGCGAGCGGGCGGCGTCGAAGATCAGGTTGCTGAAGAGGTAGACGCCGACCAGGGCCAGGTTCGAGGGCGGGTCTTTCGGCTTCTCGATCAGCCGCACGATCTTCTCGCCGTCGAGCTCGGCGACCCCGTAGGACTGCGGGTCGTCGACCGGCGTCAGCAGGATCAAGGTGTCGGGTTCGTGCTCGGTGAAGGTGGAGACGAGGTTGCGGAGGCCGTCGCGCAGGAGGTTGTCGCCGAGGTACATGACGAAGGGCGAGCTGCCGATGAAGTCCTCCGCGGTCAGCACCGCGTGGGCGAGGCCGGCGGGCTTGTCCTGGACGATGTAGGTGATCTCGGCGCCGAACTGCGAGCCGTCCCCGGCCGCTTCCCGGATCTCGTCCCCGGTCTCCGGCGCGATGATGATCCCGATCTCCTTCACCCCCGCGTCGACCAGCGCCTCGATCCCGTAAAAGAGCACGGGCTTGTTGGCGACAGGCACGAGTTGCTTCGCCGAGGTGTGGGTGATGGGGCGCAGGCGGGTGCCGGCGCCACCGGAGAGAATCAGTCCCTTCAAGGGCTCCATGCGCGATGGAACCCTACTGAGAGTCAGAAAGAGCGGCTGTCAATCCGCCCGATCCGCGACGATGAGGCCATGACCAAGGTCGACGAGAGCGCCTACGTGCCCGAGATCGACGCCGCCGCCCGCGAGCGGCTGAGCGAAGCCCTCGACAAAGAGGGCGTCGTCGCGGCGATGCTGATCGGGTCACAAGCTCGCGGCGAAGCCGGCCCGCTCTCCGACGTCGACATCGCCGTCTGGCACGAGCCGGACCTCGATCGCGACCAGCGCTGGGACCTGCAGCTGTCGCTGATGGGCGCGGCCCAAAAGACCCTGCAGACCAATGAAGTCGATGTAGTCATGCTCAATGACGCCCCGCCGCTGCTGCAGCACCGGGCGATCCGCGATGCGGTGCGTCTGGTCGAACGCGATCGACCCCAGCGGGTGAGGTTCGAGACTAGGGCGATCCTCGACTATCTCGACACCGCACCCCTCCGGTTAGCGCGCAAGGAAAACTTGAAGCGTCAGTTCAGGGAGGACCGTTTTGGTCGACGCTGAGAAAGCATCTGTACGGCTTGAGCGCTTGCGCCAACTCATCGTGCGCCTCGAAGACGTTCGCGAGCAAGGCGAAAGCGCTTATCTCGCCGATGAACAGCTCCGGCTGATGACCGAACGTTGCCTTCAGCTGGCCGCTCAGATTTGTGTCGATCTTGGCCTGCAAGTGCTGGCGGAACAGCCTGCTCCCACCCCCGAAAAATACGCCGATGTGTTCAGGACCTTGGGACGAGAGGGACTCATAGAGAGCGATTTGGCCGACCGCTTGGCCAACGCTGCCAAGCAGCGCAATCTTCTGGTCCATCTCTATCTGGAGGTCGATGACAAAAAGGTCTTCGCCTCCCTCACCCACCTCGACGACCTGCGCCAGTTCGCCGCGTTTGTCGGGGAGCAGCTCGACTGAGACCCGCGGTCTACATCCCGAACTTCAACGGAGCCGCTCGGCTCGGGTCGACCCTGCGCGGGCTGGGCGAGCAGACGCGGCCGGTGGACGTGGTCCTGGTCGACAACGGGTCGACCGACGACTCGGTCGAGGTGGCGCGGCGGGAGCTGCCGGAGGTGCGGGTGGTGGAGATCGGGCGGAACCTGGGGTTCGGGCCGGCGATCAACCGGGCGGTAGTGGAGGCGCCGGGGGACCCGGTGATCCTGCTCAACAACGACGCGGTGCCGGAACCGCGCTTTGTCGAGGCGCTGCTGGACGGGCTCGGCGAGGGGGTGGAGACGGTCGCCGGGGTGCTGCTGCAGGAACCGGCGCCGGAGCTGATCGACTCCGCCGGAGTCGTCGCCGACGCGACCCGGATGGGGTTCGACTACCTGCACGGAGAGCAGGCGAGCGCGGCCGCCGCGGCGCCCGCCCCGCTCGGCCCGACCGGGGGCGCGGCGCTCTAC
>JALZHV010000155.1 GCA_030860625.1 Actinomycetota bacterium | reverse complement strand
GGAGGCCAAACGCGACGGGATCGCCCGGATCGACGAAGAGACCGGGACCTTCGCCACCGTCGAGGCCGCCGGCCAGTGAAGGTCCTCGTCACCGGCGCCAGCGGCCTGATCGGCCGGGCGCTGTGTGACGCGCTGTTCGCCCGCGGCGACCACGTCGTCGGCCTCAGCCGCGACCCCCGCCGAGCCCGCGCCGCCAACCCGCGCGTCACCTGGCGCAAGTGGGAGCCGCTGCTGGAACGGCCCGACCCGGCCGCGTTCGAAGGCGTCGAAGGGGTGGTGCATCTGCTCGGCGAGCGGATCGACCAGAAATGGACCGAGGAGTCGAAGCGGAAGATCATGGAGAGCCGCCGCGTCGGCACCCACAACCTCGTGCAGGCGATCGAGGCCCTGGAGAGCCCGCCGCGGGTCCTGGTCAGCCAGTCGGCGGTCGGCTACTACGGCGACCGCGGCGACGAGGTGCTCGACGAGTCCGAGGGGCCGGGCGAGAGCTTCGACGCCGAGGTGGCGCAGGCCTGGGAGCGGGAAGCGCACGAGCTGGACCGCGGCGGCGTCCGCCTCGTCGTCCTCCGCACCGGCCAGGTGCTGACGACGGAGGGCGGGATCCTCCCCCAGTTGCTGACGCCCTTCAAGCTCGGCGTCGGCGGCCCGCTCGCGGGCGGCAAGCAGTACTTCTCCTGGATCCACATGGAGGACGAGCTGGGGCTGATCCTCTGGGCGCTCGACGACGAGCAGGTCAGCGGCACGATCAACGCGGTCGCCCCGGAGCCGGCAACCAACAAGGACTTCTCCAAGGCGCTCGGCCGCGCCCTCAACCGGCCGGCGATCGTCCCCGTCCCCGGCCTCGTCCTCGACTTCAAATTCGGCCGCGAGTTCGGCCAGATCCTCCGCGGCGGCCAGCGCGCGGTGCCGAAACGGGCGCAGGAGCTCGGCTACGAGTTCAAGCACCCGGACCTGGACGAGGCCCTGCGGGACCTCGTCTAATAGGCGTCCCGATCAGGCGTCGCGCGCGAGCACGTCGGCGGGTCCCTCGATCCAGATCCGGACGTGGTCGCCGGGGTGCCAGGCAGGGAAGCCGAGGCGGCGCACCTTGACGACGCTGCCTGAGGGCAGCTGCAGCTCGACCAGCTGGTCGTGGCCGAAGAAGCTGCGGGAGACGACGGTTGCCTTCTGGCTGCGTTTGTCGGGGGGCTCGATCGTCCCGATCGCCAGCGACTCGGGGCGGACGAGGACGTCGACCTCGCCCTTCAGGCCCTCGCGGTTGGGCAGGTTGCCGAGCTCGCACTCGATCGTGCCGTTGTTGGCCCGACCCGGCAGGACCTCGATCTCGCCGAGGAAGCCGGCGACCCAGCGGGTCGAGGGGCGCGAGTAGACGTCCTCGGGGGTGCCGACCTGCTCGACCCGGCCCTCGTTGACGACCGCGACCACGTCGGCGACGCTGAGCGCCTCCTCCTGGTCGTGGGTGACGAAGACCGAGGTCAGCTTCTGCTCGGC
Organism: Actinomycetota bacterium; assembly: GCA_030860625.1. Classification (GTDB taxonomy): domain Bacteria; phylum Actinomycetota; class Thermoleophilia; order Solirubrobacterales; family 70-9; genus VAYN01. Next base: position 3,509 of record JALZHV010000155.1, on the reverse strand, counting down.
GAGGATCTCGCGCACCTCTTCGCGGACCCGCGCCCGCAGACCGGCGTCGAGGTTGGAGAAGGGCTCGTCGAGGAGCAACGCCCGCGGCTCGGCGACGAGCGCCCGGGCCAGCGCCACGCGCTGCTGCTGGCCGCCGGAGAGCTTGTGCGGGTTGCGCTTGCCGAGGCCGCCGAGGCCGACCGTCTCCAGCGCCGCCTCGACCTTGGCGGGGTCGGGCCGGCGGCCGAGTGCGTAGCCGACGTTGCCGGCGACGTCCATGTGCGGGAAGAGCGCGTAGTCCTGGAAGACCATCCCGATCCGGCGCCGCTCGGCGGGGACCGAGCGGCCGGGGCCCGCGACCTCCTCGCCGCCGATCTCGACGGTGCCGGCGTCGGGGCGCTCGAGCCCGGCGATCAGCCGCAGCGTCGTCGTCTTGCCGCAGCCGCTGGGGCCGAGCAGGGCGCAGGTGGAACCCTCGGGAACGTCGAGGTCGACACCGGCGACGGCCTCGACCTCGCCGAAGCTCTTGCGCAGGCCGCGCAGGCGCAGCCCGGGGTTCTCGTTGAGGTCTTCGTACTCCATGAGCGGGGGAATCCATAAGATTAGGGCAACCTAACTGCCACCTCTGTGACCTTCCCCACCCCACAACGCCGCCTGCTCGCGGCCGCCCTCCTCGTCTTCGCCGCCCTCGCCCTCACGGCGCTGACCGGCTGCGGCTTCAGCACCGAAGACACGGGCGGAGGCTCGAACGAGCCCGAGACCGAGGGCATCACCCTCTACTCGGGCCGAATCCCGGCCGCGATCGGCCCGGCGGTCGACATGTACGAGAAGGAGGAGAAGCGCGACGTCCAGGTCCGCTTCGCCGAGACCGCCGACCTCGCCGCGACCCTGGTCGAGGAGGGCGACGCCTCCCCCGCCGACGTCTTCTTCGCCCAGGAGCCGGGGGCGATCGCCGCCGTCGCCGAGGCCGGGCTGCTGGCGAAGCTGCCGAACGACATCGTCGAGCGCGTGCCGGCCCGCTTCCGCGATCCCGAAGGGCGCTGGGTCGGCGTCACCGGCCGCGCCCGCGTCGTCGCCTACAACCGCGACGTCGTCAAAGAGGGCGAACTGCCGCCCTCGCCCTTCGGCCTCACCGCGCCGAAGTGGGACGGCCGGGTCGGCTGGAGCCCCGCCACCTCGAGCATGCAGGAGTACGTGACCGCCCTGCGCGCCAAGTACGGCGACGAGCGGACCAAGCAATGGCTGGAAGAAATGGTCGACAACGGCGCCGTCGCCTTCCCGGACAACGTCACGATCCGCGACGCGGTCGCCAACGGCGAAATCGACGTCGGCCTGATCAACCACTACTACGTCGCCCAGGGAGTCGCCGAAGGCGGCCCCGACTACCCGGTCGCGGTCTACTTCCCGCCCGGCGGGCTCGGCTCGCTGATGCTGCTGACCAGCGTCGGCGTCCTCGACTCCAGCGACCGCAAAGAGGAAGCCTTCGACTTCGTCCGCTCGCTGCTCGCCGACGAATCGCAGTCGTTCTTCACCTCGAGCTCGAAGGAGTACCCGCTCGCCCGCGGCGTCGCGCCCGACCCCTCGCTGAGCGTGCCGATCGCGGAGATCCCCGTCTCCGGCACCGAACTCGTCGACCTCAAGGAGCTGCAGGCGACGATCGACCTGATGAAAGAAAGCGGGGCGCTCTAGCCGATGCCGGCGGCGCGCCGGGCGCCGGCCTGGCTGCTCGCGGCGGGTGCTCTGGTCGGCCTCGCCGCCGTCCTCCCCGCCGCCTACCTCGTCGTCGTCGTCGGCGGCGACCTCTCCGCCTCGCTCGACACCGCGCTCTCCTCGCGGGCGCTGGAGACGCTGCTGCGCACCGCGGCGCTGACCGCCGCCGTGGTCGCCGCCTCGATCGCGCTGGCGCTGCCGATCGGCTGGCTGACGGTCCGCACCGACCTCCCCGGCCGGCGCCTCTGGGCTGTCCTCTGCACGCTGCCGCTGGTCATCCCCAGCTACGTCGGCGCCTACCTGCTGGTCGCCGCGCTCGGCCCGAACGGGATGCTGCAGGACGCGCTCGGGGTCGAGCGGCTGCCCTCGATCTACGGCTTCACCGGCGCCTGGCTGGTCCTCACCCTGTTCACCTTCCCGCTGCTGCTGATCCCGCTGCGGGCGGCGCTGCGGCGGATCGACCCGCAGCTCGAGGACGCGGCGCGGGCGATGGGCCGCTCGCCGCTCGAGGTCTTCCGCACCGTCGTGCTGCCACAGCTGCGGCCGGTGATCGCCGCCGGCTCGCTGCTGGTGGCGCTGTTCGTGATCAGCGACTTCGGCGCCGTCTCGATCCTCCGCTTCGACTCCTTCACTGCCGAGATCTACGTCGCCTACCAGTCGAGCTTCGACCGCACCGCCGCCGCCGCGCTCGGCGCCGTCCTCGTCCTCGCGATGCTCGCCCTGCTCCTGGTCAGCTCGCGGGTGCGCGGCTCGAAGGCGGTCCACCGGCTTGGGCCGGGCACCCTGCGCCCGACCCGGCCCTACCGCTTGGGTCGCTGGCGCTGGCCCGCGCTCGCCTTCTGCTCGCTGGTCGTGCTGGTCGCCTTCGTGCTCCCGGTCGGGGTGCTGATCTACTGGGCCTCGAAAGGGATCTCGACGGGCAGCACCTCGCTCGACACGATCGCGGCGCTGGGCGGCAACTCGCTGCTGATCGCCGCCTGGGCGGCGGCGTTGGGGGCGATCGCGGCGCTCGCCGTCGCGGCGCTCGTGGTCCGCTACCCCTCGACGATGACGCGGGCGGTCGAGCGGCTCGCCCACGGCGGCTACGCCCTCCCCGGCATCCTCGTCGCCCTCGGCCTCGTCTTCTTCGCGACGCGGGCGGTGCCGGCGCTCTACCAGACGATCGCGCTGCTGGTCTTCGCGATCACGATCCACTACCTGCCGCTGGCGATCGGCCCGATCGCCAGCTCGCTGGTCCAGCTCTCGCCGCGGATCGAAGAGGCGGCGCGCGGGATGGGCCGCGGCCAGGCCGAGGTCTTCCGCACGATCACGATCCCGCTCGCCCGCGGCGGCGTCATGGCCGGGGCGGCGCTCGTCTTCCTCCACGCGATGAAGGAGCTGACGGTGACCCTGGTCCTCTCCCCGATCGGCTTCAAAACGCTCGCCACCGACATCTGGACGCAGACCACCTACGGCTTCTACGAGGCGAGCGCGATCCCGGCCCTGGTCCTGCTGGCGGTGGCGGCGGTCCCGGTCTACCTGCTGAGCGAGCAGGGCGCGGCTCCGCCGTGATCCGCTTGGCGGTGGTGGCGGCGCTGGCGCTGGCCGCCGCCTCCCTCGCCCTCCCCTTCTACCCCGTCTACGACCCCTGGGCCTGGCTGGTCTGGGGGCGGGAGCTGGTGCACGGTGGCCTCGAGACTGCCGCCGGCCCCTCCTGGAAGCCGCTGCCGGTGCTGACCTGTGCGCCGCTCAGCCTGCTCGGGGACGCCGGGCCGAAGGCGTGGCTGCTGATCGCCCGGACCGGCTGGTTCTGCGCGCCGCTGCTGGCGGGACTGCTGGCC
>JALZHV010000154.1 GCA_030860625.1 Actinomycetota bacterium | reverse complement strand
GCTCGGCCTTCTGCGCGCCGTCCTGCCCGAGGTCGCCGACCTGCACGACGTGAAGCAGAGCCACTATCACCACCTCGACGTCTACGGACACACGATCGAGGTGCTCGAGCGCCAGATCGAGATCGAGGGCCGGCTGGAGGAGCTCTTCGGTGCGCTCGGCCCGCGCCTCCCGGCGCTGCTCGACGAGCCGCTCGCCGACGAGATGGACCGCCGCGCAGCTCTGCGCTTCGGCGCCCTCCTCCACGACATCGCCAAGCCGGCGACGCGCGCCGAACGCGACGGCTTCGTCGGTTTCCGCGGCCACGACGAGGTGGGGGTGGAGGTGATCGCCGGGATCTGCCGACGCCTCCGCGCCAGCCGCCGGCTCACCCAGCACCTGCAGGGGCTGACCCGGCACCACCTGCGGCTCGGCTTCCTGATCGCGGAGATGCCGCTGCCGCCGCGCCGCGTCCACGCCTACCTGCGGGCGACCGAACCGGTCGCGGTCGACGTCACCCTGCTGACGATCGCCGACCGCCTCTCGGCCCGCGGCCACGGCCCGATCGCCAGCCCCGAGATGGTCGCCGCGCACCTCCAGCTGGCCCGCGAGATGATCGCCGCCGGCCTCGACTGGCGCCGCGAGGGGCCGCCCTCGCCGCTGCTTCGCGGCGACGAGATCGCCGCCGAGCTGGGGATCGAACCGGGCCCGGAGCTGGGCTCAGCATTGGCCGAGCTGGAGGCCGCGCAGTACGCGGGGGAAGTGACCGACCGGGCGGGTGCCCTCCAACACCTGCGCCGTTAGATACGCTGCCCGCCGCATGGCCAAAGAGGAAAAGATCGAAATGGAGGGGGAGATCACCGAGGCTCTCCCCAACACGATGTTCCGGGTCAAACTGGACAACGGTCACGAAGTGCTCGGCCACATCTCGGGAAAGATGCGCCGCCACTACATCCGCATCCTCCCCGGCGACCGCGTGAAGATCGAGCTCTCCCCCTACGACCTCGACCGGGGTCGCATCACCTACCGCTACAAATAGCCCGCTAGAGGTAGCTGCCGTCGGCTGCCGGGTCGGGGTCCGCCAGCTCGGCGATCAGCGCCGACCAGCCGAAGTCCTTCGCCCCCAGCCCCTTGCCGTCCCGCGGGTCGTAGTACTCGCGCAGGCCTTCGCGGGCGACGGCGCCGATGATGCCGTCGGCCAGCTGTCGCGCCTCCGCCTCGTAGCCGAGCCGGCGCAGGCCGAGCCAGACCATCCAGGCCGAGTTGACCCAGGTCGGGCCGCGCCAGTAGCGGCGGATCGGGCCGTGGCTGCCGCCCGGTTCGTAGCCGCGCTCGCCGACCGCGACCGAGGGCGGCGCCACCGGCGTCCAGAACTCGTCCTCGCGCAGCAGGTGCTCCTCGACCAGCCGGCGGCCGATCGCCTCCGGCAGGTCGGGCAGGGCGAGCGGCGCCAGCGAGTCCCAGGTCACCACGTCGGGCCGGATGCCGCCCGGCTGCGCCTGGTCGAAGAAGAGGCCCCGGCGCTCGTCCCAGAGCCGCGCGACCAAAGCCGGCGTCGCCGAGGGGCGGCCCATCGCCAGCAGCGAGAGCGACCAGAGGGTGTTGACGACGACCTCGCAGAGGACCGGCTCGCCGGCGTCGCGGACGCGGCGCGCGTCCCATCCCAAACGGCGGTTGCGGTGGACGAGCAGGGGGAAGCCGAGGCGGGCGTTCGACCGCCATCCCCAGAGCGGTTCGAACTTCGGTGAGGCGTCGAGGCCCGACTCGTCGGGCTGGACGATCCAGAGCAGGCCGTCCCCCTCGAGGTCGCGGTTGGCGGCGAGCCAGTCCATCTGCGCCCCGATCCGCGGCTCCAGGTTCGGGTCGCCGACGGCGATCCGCCAGGCCCAGGCCAGCAGCGGCGGCTGGATCGTCTCGGTCTGCTCCGCCTTGCGGGAGGTGACGTTGTAGAAGAACAGCCGCAGCGGGGAGACGCGGCTGCCCCAGAAGATCGTGTGGCCGATGAAGCCGTCGGGGCGCTGCGCGGCCAGCAGGCTCTCCAGCTCGGCGCGGGCGCGGGTGCGGTCGAAGCGGCGCCAGACGAGCGCCGTGAAGCACGAGTCCCAGTACCACTGCCAGGGGTAGCGGCCGGGGCTGGGCTGGGTGTAGCTGTACGGGACCTCGCCGCGGCGGCCGGTCACCCAGTTCTGCCGCAGGACGCGCTCGGTCTCGGCGAGGACCGCCTCCCGCTCAGGCATTGGTGCGCCGCATCTCCCGCAGGGCAAGGGCTCCGAGCACCGCGAGGAGGCCGGCGAGGGCGAGGATGCCGGGCCAGGTCTCCGACCAGGTGACCGCGCCGACGAAGCCCTGCCGCGCCGCTTCCACCACCTCGGTCAGCGGGTTGAGGCCGGCGACCTCCTCGAGCCACGGCTGCAGCAGCGCCAGCGGCGCGTAGGCGGGCGTCAGCAGGACCATCGCCATCGTCCCTGCCTGCATCAACGGCGCCGCCGACTGGCTCTTGAACCGCAGCGCCAGCATGCACCCCCAGCAGGCCGCCACCGCGGCCGTCACGCCGACCATCAGGTAGCAGAGCGCCAGCCCGTCGAGCCCCGGCCAGCGGGCGCCGATCGCGAAGGCGATCGCCACCACGAACGTCGCCGGGACGAAGGCGCGGGCGCTGGCGGCGAGGACGTGGCCGGCGAGCAGGACCCAGCGCGGGGCGGGGGAGACGAGCAGGCGGTCGACCCAGCCCTGCTCGTAGTCGCGGGCGAGGTTGACCCCCGCGGCGGCGCCGGTGAAGCCGGCCCCCTGCAGCATGCTGACCGGGACGATGAAGCTCACGTAGGAATCGGTGTCGAAGCCGCGTAGCTGCGTCAGCGCGCCGAACACCCCGTTGAGGCCGAGGAAGAAGATCGTCGGCGCCAGCACGCCCGGGATCGCGGCCCCGGGGACGCGGATGATCTCGTTCTTCGCCCGCGCCATCAGGGCGAGGATCGTCGCCAGGTTGGCGCGCCATGCCGGCGTCTGGGCGACGGCCTCCATCAGCCCACCCGCAGCCGGTGTCGCAGGGCGCGGGCGCTGAGCAGGAGGCCGAGGGCGACGATCCCGGCGATCGCCGCCACCGCCTCCAGGGTGCGGCCGGCGTCGATCCCGGAGACGATCGGCTCGCGCACCCCCTCGACGATGAAGCTGAGCGGGTTGTACTCGGCGATCGTCCGCGCCGGCTCGACCATCAGCTGCTGCGGGAAGAAGGCCGAGGAGAGGAAGAGGACGACGAGGACGAGCGGGAAGAGGCCCTGGACGACGCTGGCGCTGCCGGTGCGCAGGGCGATCGCGGCGCCGATGCCCCCGACCGCGATCGCCGAGGCGGTGATCAGGGCTATCGCCAGCAGGGCGCCGGGGACGCCGCCCTCGATCTCGGCGCCGAAGATCAGCCCGATCGCGAGGAACCAGAGCGCGGCGAAGAGCCCCAGCGCCGCCGTCCCCGCCAGCCGCCCGAGCACGATCGCGAAGCGCGGGATCGGCGCCGCGAAGAGGCGGTCGGTGAACCCCATCTCGATGTCGACCGCGAAGGCGATGCCGCCGCTGTTGCCGGCCAGCATCATCGACTGCATCATCGCCCCGGCCAGCATGAACTGGAGGAAGCTCTGGACCGGCGGGAAGCCCGGCAGTTCGACCCCCGCCCCGGCGCCGCCGGTCTGGATCGCCAGGAGCAGGGTGGGGAAGATGACGATCGGCGAGATCAGCTGCGGGCGGCGGAAGGTCTGGCGGATCGAGCGCGCCCCCAGCGCCCGCACCACCCGCGCGCCGGTCGCCAGGTCCCTCACGCCGTCTCCTCCGCGGCGGCGCCTTCGGCGCCCTCGTCCTCTTCCAGGTGGTAGCCGGTCTTGTCGACAAAGACGTCGTCGAGGGTGGGGCGGACCAGCTCCAGCGACTCGACCGCGACCCCGGCCTCGTCGAGGGCACGGACGACGCGGGGGATGTCGGCGGCGCCGTGCTCGACCTCGAGCAGGACGCGGCCACCCCCCTTGCGCGGCAGGAGCTTGCCGAGCCCGGCGCAGGCCCGCTCGGCCTCCTCGACGGCGCCCGCGGCGACGGTCAGCTCGACGTGGGGGTTGCCGACCTCGGCCTTGAGCGACTCCGGGGTGCCCTCGGCGACGATCCGGCCGCTGTCGATGATCCCCACGTTGTCGGCCAGCTGGTCGGCCTCCTCGAGGTACTGGGTGGTGAGGAAGACCGTGGTGCCGTCGCGGTTCAGCGCCTCCACCTCTTCCCAGATCGTCTTGCGGCTGACCGGGTCGAGGCCGGTGGTCGGCTCGTCGAGGAAGAGCACCCGCGGTTCGTGGACGAGCGCGGCGGCGAGGTCGAGCCGGCGCTTCATCCCGCCCGAGTAACCGCCGACGCGGCGGTCGGCGGCGTAGGTCAGCCCGACCCGCTCCAGCAGCTCCTCGGCGCGCTGGCGGCCGGCGGCGGTCGGCAGCCCCTGCAGCGTCGCCTGCAGCCGGATCAGCTCGCGGCCGGTCATCAGCGGGTCGAGCGCCGCTTCCTGCAGCGCCACGCCGATCGAGGCCCGCACCTGGCGCGCTTCGCCGACGACGTCGTGGCCGGCGACGCCGGCGCGGCCGCCGGTCGGCAGGAGCAGCGTCGTCAGCATCCGCACCGTCGTCGTCTTGCCGGCGCCGTTGGGGCCGAGGAAGCCGTAGATCTCACCCTCGCCGACCTCCAGGTCGATCCCCCGCACGGCGAGCACGTCGCCGAAGGCGCGCTCCAACCCCTCGACCACGATCGCGGGCACGGCTAGGTCTCCAGCGGCTCGGTGCCGCGCGCCGGCGGCGGCAGCGCCTCGACCCAGCGGCGGCCGTTCGCCCGCTCGAGCGCCTCGGCCGCGTCGAGCAGCAGCTCGTCCCGTCCCCAGGCGGCCTGCAACTGCAGCGCGACCGGCAGCCCTTCGTCGAGCCCGACCGGGATGCTGACGGCGGGGATGCCGGTGAGGTTGGCGAGGGCGCCGCCGCGGACGTTGGCCTGGTCGGCGGTGGTGGTGCCGGAGGGC
>JALZHV010000424.1 GCA_030860625.1 Actinomycetota bacterium | reverse complement strand
ACCTCGCAGACCAGCTGCGTCGCTTCGCCGTCGCCATCGCCGGCGGTCTCGATCGTCACCGCCGAGAAGATCTCCGGCAGCTGGTCGGGGAAGGCGGCGTCGATGACCACTCCCGTGACCTGCTCGACGCGCCCTACGTTGGTTCCGTTTCCGTTGTCAGCCATGAGTTCCTTTTCTCGTCTTTGAAGTGCTGTTGGGGAGTCGTCTAGCCGAGCGCCTCGGCGCCGCCGACGACCTCCAAGATCTCCTGCGTGATTTCCGCCTGGCGCGCCCGGTTCATCTCCAGGGTCAGGTCGCCGATCATCGACTCGGCGTTCTCGGCGGCGTTGCGCATCGCCGTCATCCGCGCCCCGAGCTCCGAGGCGGCGGACTCGAGCAGCGCCCGGTAGACCGAGATCGTCACGTATTCCGGGATCAACCGGCCGAGCAGCTCCTCAGGATCGGGCTCGTAGATCCACTCCGAGCGGCTCTGGTCGGGGCCATCACCGGTTTCCCCCCCCTCGGCCTCGGCCTCCGACTCGGCCCCCTCGCCGGTCACCTCCGCCTGCTGCAACGGCAGCAGCGTCTGCCGCCATACGTGCTGGGTCAGCGGCGAGACGAAGCGGTTGTAGATCAACTCGACGCGGTCGAGGTCCTCGTCGACGTAGCGGGCGGTCATCTCCTCGCCGATTTCGCGCGCGTTGGCGAAGGCCGGGCGGTCGGTGAAGCCGACGTAGGAGGAGGCGACGTCCTGCTTGCGGAAGGTCATCGCCGAGACACCCTTGCGGCCGACCACCGCGAACGAGGGCTCGGCCCCCTCCTCGCGGACTTTCTGCGCCGTCCGCATCCCTTCGCGGATGATGTTGCTGTTGAAGGCGCCGGCAAGGCCGCGGTCGCCGGTGACCAGGACGATCCCGACCCGTTTCACGTTCTCGCGCTCGACCAGGACCGGCACGCGGGGAATGCCCCCGGCGTGGGCGGAGGCCTGGCGGGTCAGGCGGCGGATCCCCTCGGCGTAGGGCCGCAGGTCGGAGATCCGCTGTTCGGCCCGGCGCAGGCGCGCCGCGGCGACCATCTCCATCGCTCGCGTGATCTTGTTGATGTTCTTGACCGACGCGATGCGGTTCTTGACTTCCTTCTGCGTTGCCATAGCGGAGCGCCCTGAGAACTAGGCGGGCGTCGCCTCCTGCGCCTGCTCGGGGTCGCCCGGGTCCTCGTTCTCGGCGACGGTCCGTGCCGGGGCCTCGCGCTCCTCTTTGGAGTGGATGCGGTCGGACTCGCCCGCCTCGAGCGGGTCGCCGTGCTCGTCGAAGTCGGGGCCGAAGTCGTCGACGAAGTCGGCGATCGCCTGGCCGAGCTCTTTCTCGTCGGCCTCCTCGAGCTTGCCGCTCTCTTCGATCCGGCCGAGCAGCTCGGACTTCTCCGAGTGCAGGCGGGTCCGCAGGTCGGCGAGGAACTCGCTGACGCGCTCGACCTTGATCCGGTCGAGGTAGCCGCCGGTGCCCGAGTAGATCGAGGCGACCTGGTCGCCGACGCTGAGCGGTTCGCGCTCTTTCTGTTTCAGCAGCTCGACCAGCCGTTCGCCGCGGGTCAGCGCTTTCTGGGTCTCGGCGTCGAGCTCGGAGCCGAACTGGGCGAAGGCCTCGAGGTCGCGGTACTGGGAGAGGTCGAGGCGCAGTTTTCCGGCGACCTTCTTCATCGCCTTGGTCTGCGCGTTACCGCCGACCCGGGAGACCGAGATGCCGACGTTGATCGCCGGCCGCACGCCCGAGAAGAAGAGGTCGGACTCGAGGAAGATCTGCCCGTCGGTGATCGAGATGACGTTGGTCGGGATGTAGGCCGACACGTCGGAGGCCTGCGTCTCGATCAGCGGCAGCGCCGTCAGCGAGCCGCCGCCCAGGTCGTCGTTCAGCTTCACCGCGCGCTCGAGCAGGCGGGAGTGCAGGTAGAAGACGTCGCCCGGGTACGCCTCGCGGCCCGGCGGGCGGCGCAGCAGCAGCGACATCTGGCGGTACGCGTACGCG
>JALZHV010000423.1 GCA_030860625.1 Actinomycetota bacterium | reverse complement strand
GTTGAGTGTCCGGGGAGGCTCCCCCCAGTTCCCTTCCACTCCTGGCGGCAGTTATAGATAGTTACTCCCGACACTTTGTGACAGATTGTTACAAGGTGCTACGTTGGGGCTATGGCCTGGAATGTGGTGATCGCGGGTGGTGGGTTCGGCGGCGCGGCGGCGGCGCGGGAGTTGGAGCGGGTGATGCCGAAGCAGTCGGCGCGGCTGATGCTCGTCAACGAGACGAACTTCGTGTTGTACACGCCGTTTTTGCCGGAGGCGGCCGCCGGGACCTTGGAGCCGCGGCACGTGGTGACGCCGCTGCGGGACATCCTCAAGCGGACTTATCTGCGGCTCGGGGCGATCGTCGGGCACGACCCGGAGAAGAAGACGGTGACGTTGCGGGCCAAGTACGGGCAGACCGAGGAGCTTCGATATGACCAGCTGTTGCTCTCGGTCGGTTCGGTCTCGCGAGTGCTGCCGGTCCCTGGGCTGGCCGAGCACGCGGTCGGCTTCAAGGGTCTTGCCGACGCGATCTACCTGCGCAACCACGTGATCGAGACGCTCGAGGAAGCCAACGCGACCGAAGACCCGGCGCGGCGCGAACAGCTGCTCACCTACGTCTTCGTCGGTGGCGGTTACGCCGGGCTCGAGGCGCTGGCCGAGCTGCAGGACTTCGCGGCCGACGCGATGGACTGCTACCCGCGCGCCCGCCTGCACGGGATGCGCTGGGTCCTGGTCGAGGCGACCGACCGGGTGCTGCCGGAGATCGACCCGCAGCTGGGCGAGTACGCGCTGCGGGAGCTGCGGGGCCGCGGCATCGACATTCGCCTGGGCACCACCCTTGAGGAGGTCACGGCCGACAGCGCCCGCCTCTCGACCGGCGAGGTGCTGCCGACCCGCACCGTCGTCTGGACCGCCGGCGTCGCCCCGCAGCCGATCCTCAAGGAGCTGAACCTGCCGCTCGACGAGCGCGGCCGGGTCCCGGTCGACTCCCACCTGCGGGTGCAGGGGATGGACTCGGTCTGGGCGATCGGCGACTGCGCCGCCGCCCCGGACCCGCGCGGCGGGGTCTGCCCGCCGACCGCGCAGCACGCGGTGCGCCAGGGACCGGTGGTCGCCCGCAATATCGCCGCCGAGCTCGGGATCGGCTCACCGGCGCCGTACGAGTACCGCAGCGAAGCCGCCTTCGTCAACCTCGGCCGCTACAAGGCGGTTGGCAAGATCGGCGACCGCACCTTCCGCGGCTTCCCGGCCTGGTGGATGGCCCGGACCTACCACATGAGCCAGATCCCGGGCCTCGCGCGGAAGGTCCGCGCCGTCGTCGACTGGACCGTCGGGCTGCCGTTCAGCCGCGACATCTCCGAGGTCGGCTCGATCGGCCACCCGCGGCCGCTGCGCGCCGAGGAGTACGCGCGCGGCGGCACGCACCGGCCGGTCGACTAGCGCCGGACGCTAGCTTGAGCCGCGTGGAGGGCGGCGCCTACATCGCGATCGCGGTCAGCTCCGGCCTCGCCGCGGCGATCATCGGCAAGGCGAAGGGGAGCTCGTTCTTCCTCTGGTTCCTCGTCGGCGCCGTCATCCCGATCCTCGGGATCGTCGCGGTGATCCTCTACCGGCGCGAGCACGACGAGCCCGAACGGCTCTGCCCGCGGTGCGGGTCGGTCCAGAAGCTCTACGTCCAGGTCTGCTCGGTCTGCGGCGAGGAGCTGTTCCTGCCGGACCCGCGTGAGGTCCGCCAGCCGGGCGAGCGCGCCCCCGGCGTTCCGCGCTGACGGGGGCGACGATGGACTTCGACCAGGTTCGCCACCGGGAGTGCCGGCGCAAGCAGCGCTACCGCTCGGAGGCCGAAGCGCGCGACGTGGCCGAGCAGCAGATGCGGCAGGGGAGCCCGGAGCTCAAGGTCTACGAGTGCATCTGGTGTCGCGGCTGGCACCTGGCGCGGCGCTAGATCGCCGAACGTCCCAACGTCCGGCCTATAGCACGGACTCCGGGACGTTCGATCGTCAGCGCAGCCAGGCGCGGAC
>JALZHV010000153.1 GCA_030860625.1 Actinomycetota bacterium | reverse complement strand
GCGGCGAGCCGGCGATCACGTCGACCGCGTAGGCGAGGACGGTCAAGGCGGCGGCGGCGGCCAGCGCGCGGTAGCCGCCGAGGACCGCCAGCGTCGCGGCGCCCAGCAGCGGCGAGAGGACCAGCACCAGCAACCGTTCCGCCGCCTCGCCCGGCTCCAGCGCCGCGCCGAGGAGCAGGACCAGCGGCAGGTAGACGAGCGAGAGCGCCCAGACCCGCACCGCCACCCGGGTCAGGCGCGGGCGGCGGGCGAGGACGACGAGCAGCAGCGCCACCAGCCAGATGACGACGTTGAGCCCGATCACCGGGCCGCGACGCTCGGGGATCACCTCCATCCGCTCGGCCAGCGATTCCACCGCGACCGGGTCGACCGAGCCCTCGGCCCGAATCGGCTGCCCCGACATCTCCGCAGGCACGTCGATGTCGAACCACCTCAAGATCGTCGGCGCTACGTCCGTCGAGAGCACGTACCCATCCATCCTGGTGCTGTCCGAGGTGAGGTTGCCGTCGAACCCGCGGCCGGAGATCCCGATCGGCAGGAGGTCGTCGGATCGGCCGGTCGGTCGCGCGAAAGCGATCAGCAGGTCGGCGTCCCGCAGAGATGGGAGGTCGTCGAAGGTTCCCTTGCGAACTTCGAAAACGCTGGGTTGGAGGTCCGGGGGAGGGGCTGCACTTAGTTTTTTCGTGGAGCCTCGGGAGCCGTCCGAGATCGGATGAGGCGAAAAAACACAAGACGTTCCGCCCCTCCCCCGGACCTCTACTCCGGCCGATTCGAGGGTCGTGGAGAGCAGGCCGGGGACGATGTCGGCGGGGGCGGATTCGGCTCGCCGGGTCACAGAGTTCCACCAGCGGGAGCAGTTGCTCTTGAGCTGGGGAAGGTCTTCGTCGTAGAGGGAATCGAAGACGCGGTTGCCCTGGCCGACGTCGAGGTAGGTCTGGGTCGGCGGCACGACGCCCAGGCCGGCGCTCATCAAGCCAGGCGAGAGTCCCGCGGCGGCCAGTTCCTCCACGGAAGTCTGGGGCGGCAGCAGGAGAACGTGGAGCTCCGGCAGGCTCCTCGCGCCCGCCGCAGGCGCCGCTACCAGGAACAGGACGAGCGCTATCGTCACCGAAATGGCCGACCGCACGTTCGCCAAGTTCACGTTTTTCAAGATCGATCCAGCCTGGCGTCGTCGGGACCCGGAGCTGCGCGCCGCGGACAAGCGGGAGTTCCTCGCCGCCTGCGAGGACTTCGCGGTCGACCGCTCGCTGCGCGCCTACTCAACCATAGGAACGCGGGGCGACGTCGACCTGGTGCTGCTCACGCAAAGCCCCAACCTCGCCGACATCCACACCTTCCACGTCGTCCTCGGGCAGAGCGGCCTGGCGAAATGGGCGAGCACGCCCCACTCGTTCCTCTCGATGACCAAACCCTCGCCCTACTCCGACGAGCAGGCGCGGCCGGAGATCTGCACGACCGAGCGCAAGTACCTCTTCCTCTACCCGATGGTCAAGCAGCGCCGTTGGTACGGACTGCCGCCGGAGGAGCGCGGCCGGATCATGAAAAGCCACATCCAGGTCGGCCGCCGCTACCCGGAGATCACGATCAACACGACCTACTCGTACGGGATCGACGACCAGGAGTTCGTCGTCTGCTTCGAGGGCGACGACCCGGGCGAATTCCTCGACCTCGTCAACGAGCTGCGGCCGACCGAGTCGAGCGAGTTCACCGAGCGCGAGACCCCGATCTTCACCTGCGTCGCGATGTCGGTCGCGAAAGCGCTCGACGCCCTCGACGGCACCCCCGGCGCCGTCGGTGCCGGAGCGCCCGCGCTCGGCTGAGACGCCGACTCCCGTATCTTTCTCGCTCCTATGAGCAAGATCGGAACTGAAGAGACCCCCCTCCGCGTCGCCATCGTCGGCGCCGGCCCCTCCGGCTTCTACGCCGCTGAGCACATCCTCAAGGACGGCGACCTGCACGCCCAGGTCGACCTTTTCGACCGCCTCCCCACCCCGTACGGGCTGGTCCGCGGCGGCGTCGCCCCGGACCACCCGAAGATCAAGTCGGTGATCCGGATCTACGAGAAAACCGCGGCGCGCGAGGGCTTCCGCTTCTTCGGCAACGTCAAGATCGGCCAGGACCTCGAAGTCGAAGACCTGGAGCGGCTCTACCACGCGATCGTCTTCACGGTCGGCTGCGAGACCGACCGCCAGCTCGGCATCCCCGGCGAAGAGCTGCCCGGCAGCCACGCCGCCACCGCCTTCGTCGGCTGGTACAACGCCCACCCCGACTACGCCGACCGGGAGTTCGACCTCTCCTGCGAGCGCGCGGTCGTGATCGGCAACGGCAACGTGGCGATGGACGTGGCGCGAATGCTGGCGCTGACCGACCACGAGCTGCGCCAGACCGACACCGCCGACCACGCGATCGAGGCGCTCGACGCCAAGCAGATCCGCGAGATCGTCGTCCTCGGCCGCCGCGGGCCCGTTCAGGCCGCCTTCACCAACCCCGAGATCAAAGAGCTCGGGGAGATGGAGGACGCCGACGTCATCGTCGATCCGCAGGAGGTCGAGCTCGATCCGGCCAGCGCCGCCTACCTCGAATCCGACGAAGTCGACAAGACCACCCGCGTCAACGTCGAAACCCTCAAAGAGTTCTCGCAGCGCCAGCCGCAGGGCAAGAAGCAGCGGATCGTCCTCCGCTTCCTCGCCTCCCCGGTGGAGATCAAAGGGGACGGCAAGGTCGAGTCGATCGTGATCGGCCGCAACGAGCTGGTCGAGGAAGGCGGCTCGCTGCGCGCCAAGGACACCGGCGAGCGCGAAGAGCTCGAGTGCGGCCTGGTCCTGCGCTCGGTCGGCTACACCGGCATCCCGATCGAGGGGGTCCCCTTCGACGAGAAGCGCGGCCTGATCCTCAACGAGGGCGGCCGCATCCTCGACTCCCACGACGCGGGCCACAAGGTCGGCCATTACACCGCCGGCTGGATCAAGCGCGGCCCCTCGGGCGTGATCGGGACCAACAAGAAAGACGCGCTGGAGACGGTTCAGAACCTCTTCGAGGACGTCGAGTCCGGGACGCTGCTGAGCCCCGAGAACACGGACCCGGCGGCGGTCGAGGACCTGCTGCGCGAGCGCAATGTCCGCTACATCACCTTCGAGGACTGGCAGACGATCGACCAGGCCGAGGTCGGCCGCGGCGAGCCGCACGGCCGTCCACGCGTCAAGTTCGTCCGGGTCGAGGAGATGCTCGAGACCGTCGGCGAGCGCGTCGGCGGCTGACCGCGTGGCCGCCGACCTGGTTGAGCTGAAGGGGATGATCGAGGCGGCCCTGCCGGGCGCCACGGTCGAAGTGATCGACGAAACCGGCACCGGCGACCACCTGCGGGCAACCGTCAGCGCCCCCCAGTTCGCGGGCCTCTCCCGGATCGACCAGCACCGGCTCGTCAAGGCCGCGGTCAAAGAGCGCTTCGACGACGGCACGATCCACGCGCTGTCGGTGAAGACCAGCGTTCCCTCTTAGCGCGCTTCTCGCGGACAAAAAGTTACACTTACGTGACCCACACGTATGACCTTGTCCCCTAGGCTGGAGGCATGGAGGCGATGCGAAGCACCTGGACCGATTCACGGCTTGACGACTTCAAGGATCGCGTTGACTCGCGCCTTGGCGAACTAGGCACTCGCCTAGACACGCTCAGCGGCAGGGTGGATGCGCTCCAGCACACGATGGTCCAAGCCTTTATCGCCCTTGTGATCATCATGGTCACTGGCTTCATGGGCCTCGCCGGCCTGATCATCACCCAGATCTGAGGCCGGAGGCCCCGCCTCCCTACAATGCCCCCATGGCCGACCCAGAGCTGAAGTCCAAAGTAGAAGAGCTGATCTCCGCCAACCCGGTCCTGCTGTTCATGAAAGGGACCCCGGACATGCCGCGCTGCGGGTTCTCGATGCGCGTCGTCCAGGTTCTTGACCAGGTCGACGTCGACTACGGGGCGATCGACGTCCTCCCCGCGCTGCAGCCGCTGCGCGAAGTGACGACGGAGATCTCCGACTGGCAGACCTTCCCGCAGCTCTACGTCAACGGCGAGCTGCTCGGCGGCTGCGACATCGTCGAGGAGATGTTCGAGTCCGGCGAGCTGGCCGAGGCCCTCGGCGTCGAGCAGCCGGAGAACGCCCAGGCTCCGCAGCCACAGCAGAGCGCACCGCAGCAGTCGCCGCCGCTTCAGATCGAATAGCTAGAAGCGCCGCGAACTAAACGGTCGCTGCTTGTTCGGCTGCGTCCTCTTTGACCTGGAAAGAGGAGCCACAGCCGCAGGCCGCAACCACGTTCGGGTTGTTGACCTGGAAGCCGGCACCCTGGAGGCCTTCGACGTAGTCGACCTCCGAGCCGAAGACGAACTGCATGCTCACTTTGTCGACGACGACGGCGACGCCGTCGACCTCGAAGACGTGGTCGTCATCCTTGGCCTTATCGAAGGCGAGCGCGTACTGGAAGCCGGAGCAGCCGCCGCCGCGGACGGCGACCCGCAACGCCTGCTCGGAGCCCTCGGCCTGAGAACCTAGGAGCTCGCCGATCTTCTCGACGGCCTTGTCGCTGAGGGTGATTGCTGCCTGGGGCGTCTCAGTCACTTCACAAAGTGTAGCGGGATGGAGCGGCGGTCCAGCCGAACCGCAGGTCTAGAATCGCCGACGTGAGCTCGCCTGCCGAGACCGCTGTCGTCTGCGACACGACGGGCTACCTGCCGGCCGACCTGGCGGCGAAGCGGGGCATCGAGACAATCAGCCTCTACGTCTCGGTCGACGGCCAGCAGGAGCGCGAGGCCGACGTCACCGACTACGCCGAGTTCTACGAGCGGCTGCGGGCCTCGGAAAAGGGCGCGACCACCTCGCAGCCCTCGATCGGCGACTTCCTCGCCGTCTACGAACCGCTGCTGGACGAAGGCAGGGAAGTGGTCTCGATCCACATCTCCGCCGGCATCTCCGGGACCTTCGAGGCCGCCGGCCAGGCGCGCGAGCGGCTGATCGAAGAAGGCAAGGGGGGCGAGCGGATCCACCTGATGGAC
>JALZHV010000152.1 GCA_030860625.1 Actinomycetota bacterium | reverse complement strand
TTGGGCTCCTCTTCCTTCGGAGCGTCGGCCTCGTACGCGCCCATGTCGCAGTGCTCCCGCTGCGGGCGGTCCACGCCACGCTGGTCGATCTCGGGGCACGCCTCGTCATGGGCGGCGTCGATCGCCGGGCTGCCCTCGAGCAGCGCCATCGTGTCGGTCGGCCCGCCGTTGTTCTGCAGCGGCCCGAGCAGCTGGTTCACGCCCTGCTTGCTGCCCGCGTCGACGAAGAGGCAGCTGGAGTCGCTGGAGAGGTTGTTGGTGGAGACGACCGTCACCGGCCCGCAGTCGCTCGGCCCCGCCGGCCCGGTGTTGTTGGCGACGATCGTGTTCGTCACCGTCAGCGTCGTGACCACCCCAGGCGTCGGGTTGTAGACCGCGAGCCCGCCGCCGACCCCGCCGGCGCCGACGCTGTTGCCGGCGATCGTCGAGTTGACGATGTTGACTTTGCTCGGTTCGGTGTCGGTCGGGTCCAGCGCGACGAGGACGCCGCCGCCCTGCACGGTCCCGATCGTGCTCTCGGCGCTGTTGCCGGCGACGGTCGAGTTGGTCAGCGAGAAGTCGCCGAGCACGTAGATGCCGCCGCCGAACCCCTGCACGGTCCCGCCGGTGACTTTGTTGTTGGCGATCGTGCTGGCGTTGATCGTCACCGCGGGCCGGGACGAGCCCTCCGGCGGCGCCGAGACGCCGGCGCCGTTTTTCGCCGCCGTGTTGCCGACCACGTTCACCGCGTTGAGGATCAGTTCTTCGGCTTCGAAGGCGAGGATGCCGCCGCCGTCGCCGGGCACCTCACCGCCGAGCCCTTCCGGCGCGTTGCCGCCGGTGACCGTCACGCCTTCGATCGTGACTTTGCCGCCGGCGACGTTGAACACCCGCGATTTGCCCTGCGCGTCGATCACGGTCGAGCGCGCGCCCGCCCCGCGGATCGCCAGCGCTTCGCCGCCGCCGGCCGTGAGCTCCCCTTTTTCGACCAGGTAGACGCCCGCCGGGACCACGACCACGTCCTCGGGATCGCCCGAAGCGTTCGCCGCCGTCAAGGCATCCCGCAGCGAGCAGGCCGCCTCGGTCGTGCAGCCCCCCGCCACGCTCGTGTCGGCGGTCGTGTTGACGGTGAAGGTCGCGGCCTGGCTCGCGGCCGGCGCGAAAAGCGCCAGCGCCAAGGCGGCGCAGGCGACTGGTATCCACTTCGTTCGCATTCTCTACCTCTTGATCGCTTGCAGTTCGAGCCGCTGGCTACCCAGCCAAATCGCCCGCAAAACTGTGACCCGCCTCACCCAGGCGAAAGAGTCATTCGTCGGAAAAGAACGGATGGCAGGGCGCCTGCTCGTTGCGCAGGTGGGCCGGCTTCAATTGAGCCTTCGTGTACTTGCCCAAGTGCGCCCGCAACTGCTCCTCGGTTCCCTCCTCGAGAACCCGGCGAATCTCCTTGCGGTCGATCAACAGCGAATCTGCAATGGCGTTCAAGGCATATGGGCGGGCCTGGGCCGGATGATCATCGACCTGCACGGGAACGCCGCATTTGTGGCCGTCCGAAGAAATGACCTCGACCCGGAACATCTGCCCGTGCCGAACCTCTTTTCCCTTGTCTCCCGTTAGACGTGCGAGGGCTGCGAGGCAGAAGCTGGTATCGAGGAGGGACGCCAATTGCGAAGAGGGTGCTCGCCGCGTTGCCGGAACCGGCTGAAGTTGATGCTAATAACACGTCGGCGCCGACTTGCCTCCCGACGCTCAAGCTCCCTGTAAATAGCAAGAAACCGAGGCGCAAGCTTAAGGAACGTCTCATTCTCGTTCTCAGTGATCGTCTCCAGTTCACTGAGGTAGATCCACAGATCCTCTGCTTTTTCCACGAACTGATCGATAGCCCGATCGAAATCGGGATCGCCAGCCGTTACATCAAAGTCGAGGCTGCGGAGGACGTGGACTCCATCCTCTTCCCAATGTGCGGCATCGGAGACGGGGTGGCCCAAGTAGCGCACGCATCCGTACTCGGGAGTTGCCTCGGTAAGAGGCGCTGCCTGTCTCTTCGCTGATTCCATTGAGGATCAGGCCTGTCTCGAAAGCGCTGCCTGATGCGCTTCACAAATGCTGACCGAACGGGGACTATACAGGGTCAGCTAGCTCCGCGAAACTCCTCCTGGGCCTGGTTTTCCGCTTTATAGAGCGATCTCAGCATGGCCGCTAGGCTTGCGGGAATGCCCACGTTCTTCGTCCGGTTCAAGGGGCTCCTCTTCCGCCAGCACTGCGAGCAGCTGCGCAAAGCGGGCATCGTCCTCGGGGAGAGCGAACCTTCGCTGGAGATCGGCGGGATCTTGACCGGCGAGCCGATCCAGACGGCGACCGTCGAGGCCGAGTCAGAAGAAGCTGCGCTGGAAGCAGTCGAAAGGGCGCTCGGCCGGGACTCGTTCAACTTCTCGGACTGGGAAGCCGGACCGCTCGCCTGATACCGTAGGCGACGGCAAGGCTGCGGGAGGAGCGGTGGTCTTTGGTCGGATCGCCGGTTACCTCCTCCCGCACATTTCATCCCTCTCGCGCTTCCCGCAGTCGCTGCAGGTCCGCGATGTCTTCGGGTCTCCCCGCCAGTTCCTTCAGCTTCACCAGGTCCTCGTAGCTCACGATCTTGACCGGCAGGCCGGCGATCCGGTCCTCGATCGCCTGCGGAGCCAGCTGCTCCCAAAGGGCCTCCTCCCCGATCCACTGCATCACGTCGAGACGGCCGAGCCGGGTCACCAGCACCCAGTTCCCCCCAAGCTCAAGGGCCGCCGGGTCGCGCGGATCAGGCAGCTCCTCCTCCGCAAACTCCTCAGCG
This sequence comes from Actinomycetota bacterium, assembly GCA_030860625.1. Taxonomy (GTDB): domain Bacteria; phylum Actinomycetota; class Thermoleophilia; order Solirubrobacterales; family 70-9; genus VAYN01. The sequence continues at coordinate 2,245 of JALZHV010000152.1, read as the reverse complement.
CCCTCCACCTGCGCCTCCAGTTGCCGCAGCACCTCGGCGAGCCGGTCCAGGTTCTCTCGATCGGGGGCCGGGACGATGTCCACGTCCTTGGTGGCCCTGATGTGGCCGTGGTAGCCCACCGCCACCCCGCCGATCAGCAAGAAGTCGACTTGGCCCTCCGCGAGCCGCCGGAGGATCGCCTCGATGTCGAGCTCAGGCACCGCGCCGCTTGCGTCCAGCCTCTGCCACGCGGGACATGAAGCGCGACAGCTCGAAGACCTGTTCGGCCCGCTGCGCCGGCGTCAACTCGCGAAAGTCGCGCTGCAGAGCCGCGCGCTCAGCCTTCCCCTCGGGAGTCCAATTCCCAGTCCGTGCAGGCTTTTCCACGTCAGCCATCGTACCTCGCTCCGATCTGCCGGCCGAGCTCGCGACCGGAACCGTTCCTGAAGGCGACCCCGGAGAGAAACTGAGCTGTAGATGCGCTACCGTTTGCCACGGCAAGGTTGCGGGAGGAGCGGCGGTCTTTGGTCGGGCCGCCGGTCCCCTCCTCCCGCACATTTTCTTTCCGGTCCTCGACCGCTTAGGGCTCACCGCTTCTAGAAGCGATGCCTGCCGTCGCGCCTCGTCCCAAAGAGGCGGCGCCGCAGGACCTTCCGCCAGCACCCAGCGGGGAAAAGACCCTTGGTTTTGGTCAACTCCAGGCACGGGACCCCTGATGGAGACGCAGCACTCGGGGAGAGCGCGACCCGGACGGGGCGGCCACTTGGTGGTCGCCGGCGCCGCCCTCTTCGGGTCACGCCGCGGTGGCGGCAGGCAGTCGGCGCTGCTGGCGCGGCTCCCGAGCGAAGACGGGTGACGTCCTCTAGGTAGAGGAACGCTCTGGGGAGCGGAAGCAGGTGAGACCGACGACGGTGGGGATTAATTGCTCGACGTTATGAGTTCGCTGGAGGGATTGGGTCTCAAGGTTGGCAAGGAGGCTTAGGGTTTTATCCAGAGTGTCATTGACCTGAGTCCATGCTTTGCGATCAAAGCTGACAGCCTTCCAAGATAGGTGCCGATCGGTATCAGCATCAAACGTTCCAGCCTCAATCGCTTCGGTAACACGTGCGAGATAGGTATCTAGGAAAAACTGCGATATCTCTTCCCGAGCGATTTGGGGCAGAGTTTCCCAGGTTGGGGTATCGAAGTAAGCGCGCCGAGTGCTCCTGTAGATCTTTTCCTTACCCCCTCCATGACGGCCACCCTTTCGTTCCTCAATGACCTCAATAAAACCCCACTTGGCTAGTTCCCGAAAGCATCGGGACACATGCGTCATAGAGCCCCCATTCTCTTCAATGTACTGTGAGGGGCTTAAAGACCTTTCAGATAGCTTCATCAGGACCCTGTACCGCCATGGGTTCGATATGGCCTTAGCGAGTTCTGGACTAATTGCATAAGGAGCCCCCGGGTCATTCGCATTTGCCGGTCCCTTTAGTCGGCGAGGTCCAACCAGCGTGGCATCCAGAGACTGTGGCGACCTGAAGGAAGCAAGACCAACCGTCGCAGGAATGGGCTCCTCCTCTGAGCCTGCCAAACGAGCTGCTGCTTCGACTTCAAGCCTTGAAAGAGAATCGAGAATGTCGTCCAGCAGGTTTCCGATCTGCTGCCAAGCGACAAGATCAAGCGCCACGAGATCCCACGAAAGATGGCGGTCAACATCCTGATCAAAGGTACCGGCCTTGAGGGCTCTTCTTACGCGCTCGAAGTAGTTGCTTAGGGTCGTCCGGCTGAACGCCTCTCGCTTAGAGCGAGGCACCCCCTCCCAAGCCGGACTGTCAAAGTAAGCGCGACGAACGACTCGGTACACATGCTCAAGGGCGGCACCCCGCTGGCGCCCAGGTCGTACCTCAACGATCTCGATATGACCCGAGGCGGCCAGCTGTCGAAAGCACCGAGAGATGTGACTGAGTTCTCCGCCTACTTCCTCAACAAAAGCTGAAGGGCTCAACGGCCCCTCGCTGAGCTTCCCCAGGATTTGGAACTTCCAGGTATCCGCCAGAGCTCTTCCCGTTTGGAAGCTGATCCCAAAAGCCAAAGGTTTGCTCTCTTGGACCGGCGCCACTGACACCTCTCTCACTACAAGTTGATTGTCAAAAACTCTAATGCTTTTGTCACGGAAAATCTTTTTTCCCAAAGTGGTTTCTTCGACTTAGGAATTAGTGGCGGAATCAGTCAGCGATAAATCATCCTCCGTATAAACGAGAAGCTGTGAAGGGGGGTGAGCTGG
>JALZHV010000151.1 GCA_030860625.1 Actinomycetota bacterium | reverse complement strand
GCATGGAGCCGAGCAACTGCGGCCTGAGGCGCTAGCAGGCGCGGACACTCTCGGCGGAGGTGCTCCGGGCGACCCCCACCGGCACCCTCTACCAGCAGCGGCGCTCGGCGCTACTCGCCGACGCCGATAATCAGCTTCGCGACAGCAAGATCCTCAGAAGCTTCGGACCCCACCGCGATGTAGTCCACTTTCTCGAGGAACTGCTGCGCTTCTTCGAATTCGACTTCGCCCGGCGGGACGATGCCGGAGGCGAGCTGCAGCGCCGCCGGGCCGTCGACGAAGGCGGTGATCGGGGTGCCGTCGAGGGCGCTGGTCGCTTCTTTGAAGATCGGGGAGTCGGCCAGCGTCTGCCCCGATTCCTCGAAGGCCGCGAGGGTCGAGTCGAGGCCGTAGCCGATCGCGATGCGGCTGCCTTTGGCGGCGACGACCGCGGGCTGGGGGCCGAGTTCCGGGTCCCTGATCGAGAAGCCGCTGGCTTTGCCGTTGATCGCGGTGACGCCGGGGGTGCCGCTCGCCCGCACGAAGAGCCCGATGTTGGAGACGGTGTTCTTCGCCTGAGTGGCGCTGTCGGTGGTCAAGACCAGGGCGCCGCCGAGGTTCTGGATGTCGTTGCCTTTGACGAAGGCGCCGACGTCGCCGATCGAGGAGGTGATCGCCTCGAGGTCGATCCCGGCCTGTTTCAGGCCTTTCTTCAGTTCGTTCGGCTCGATGCCCTCGCTCGGGATCCCTTCCCGGTCGATCCGGTCGATCCCTTCGTTGAAGCGTTTGCCGAATTCGCCGGAGGCGAAGGCGACGACCGAGTCGGCCGGCATCGAGCCGAGCAGCTCCGAGGCGTCGTCGGCGGGCGGGTTGTCGCTGACGTTGGTGCTGATCTCGAGCTCCACCTGGTCGGCGCCGGGGACGAGGCTGGCAACCGCGGTGGCTTCGTCGGGCTCGATCCCGATGCTGTCGAGGAAGGTTTTCGTCTCGGGGTCGATTTCGCCGCCCGATTCCGTGATCAGGGCGCCGATGTCGACGTAGACGTCGGCGGCGCTGCCGTCCGGGACGTTGGCGACGGCGCTGGTGTAAGTCTCTTCCCCAGCCAGGTTCTCGCCGCCGGAGGCGTCGATCATCGCTTTGAAGGTCGCTTCGTCTTCGGCCATGACGACAAGGCCGTCGAAGACGCCCAGGGTCGTTTCGTCCTCCTGGACTTTGAAGTCGACGCCCTCGTAGGAGCCGTCCTCGAAGGTTTCCTCGTCGGCTTCGACCTGTTTGTCGACGAACTCGCGGGCGGCGTCTTCGTCCGTGGTCTCGATCGCGACGCCGTAGCCTTCGAACTCTTCTTCCACGTATTCGTCGAGGAAGAGCCCGCCCTTTTCGCCGAGCCAGGGCTCGACTTCTTTCTCGTAGTCGAACCCTTCGCCTTCGTCGGCGGCGTCCTTCTCGAGTTCTTCGACGATCAGGCCGCCGAGGTCGTCGATGCCGACGAGTTCTTTCGCCAGCGTCTCGATGTTCTGCTTCGTCTCCCCTTCCGGGCGTAGGGTGAAGTCGATGAAGACCGGGGCTTTCGCGGGCGCCAGGGCGGCGGGGTCGCCGCCGCTGCCGCTGTCGTCCCCGCCGCCGCAGCCGGCGACGAAGAGAGCGGCGAGGGCCGCGATCAGGGCGGGAAGAATGAGACGAAGCTTCACGGAGCGCGGCATCCTAACGATCTTTTTGGACAGCTTCACTCGACCGTGACGGTCTTGGCCAGGTTGCGCGGCTGGTCGACGTTGAGATCGCGGTTGCGGGCGATGTCGTAGGCGAGCAGCTGCAGCGGCAGGATCGCGACGATCGGCTGCAGGATCCAGTCGGTCCGGGCCACCTCGATCGTCTCGTCGGCGACCTCGTGGACCCGCTCGTCGCCGGCGGTGGCGATCGCGATCGTCTGCGCCCCGCGCGCCCGCACCTCCTCGACGTTGGAGAGGACTTTCTCCAGGACCGGGCTCTCGGTGGCGATGCAGATCACCGGCGTCGACTCGTCGAGCAGGGCGATCGGGCCGTGCTTCATCTCCCCCGCCGCGTAGGCGTCGGTCGGGATGTAGCTGATCTCCTTCAGCTTCAGCGCCCCCTCGAGGCAGATCGGCAGGCCGATGTGGCGGCCCAGGTAGAGGAAGAATTCCTGGTCCGAGTGACGGTCGGCGACGGCGCGCGCCGCCTCCTCGGTCCTCTCCAGGGTCTCCTCCATCTTCGAGGGCAGCCTCTTCATTTCCGCGACCAGCTCGGCTAGCCGCTCGGGCGGCAGGGTGCCGCGCAGCTCCGCGAGCCTGAGGCCGAGCAGGTACATCGCCGCCACCTGGGCGACGAAGGTCTTGGTCGCGGCGACGCCGATCTCGAGGCCCGCCCGCGTGTAGAGGACGGCATCGGCGTCCCGGGTCGCCTGACTGCCCATGATGTTGGTGACCGCCAGCACGGTCGCGCCGGCGTCGCGGGCCAGCCGCATCGCCGCCAGCGTGTCGGCGGTCTCGCCCGACTGGGTGATCCCGATCACCAGGTCGCCGGGGCCGACCACCGGGTTGCGGTAGCGGTACTCGGAGGCGACGTCCATCTCCACCGGCACCCGCGCCCACTCCTCGATCGCGTAGCGGCCGACGAGACCGGCGTGGTAGGAGGTGCCGCAGGCGACGATCACGATCCGCCGCACGTCGCGGAGGAACTCGTCGGCGAGCTCGACGTCGGAGAGGTCGACCCCCTCGGCGCCGGGCAGGCGGTCGGTGATCGTCTCGGCGACCGCGTCGGCCTGTTCGTGGATCTCCTTCAGCATGAAGGTCTCGTAGCCGCCCTTCTCGGCGGCCTCGGCGTCCCAGCTCACCTCTTCGCTGGCGCGCTCGATCGGGTTGCCCTCGGCGTCGGTGACGCGGATCGTGCCCGCTTCGACTTCGACGATCTCGCCGTTTTCGATCGGCATCGCGACCCGGGTGTCGGCGAGGAAGGCGGGGATCGCGGAGGCGAGGAAGGTCTCCCCCTCGCCGATCCCGGCGACCAGCGGGCACTCCTTGCGGGCGCCGAGGAGGCGGTGGGGCTCGTCGGCGTGCATGGCGACGAAGGCGTAGTGGCCGCGCAGCTCGGCGAAGGCCGCCCGCACCGCGGCGGCGAGGTCGCCGTCGTAGTGGCTGGCGATCAGGTGGGCGACGACCTCGGCGTCGGTCTCGGAGGTGAAGACCTCCCCCTGCTCCTGCAGGCGGCGGCGCAGCTCGGTGTGGTTCTCGACGATCCCGTTGAGGACGATGTGGACGCGGCCGGAGCTGTCGTCGTGGGGGTGGGCGTTCTCCTCGGTAACGCGACCGTGGGTCGCCCAGCGGGTGTGGGCGATGCCGGTCTCGGCCGCCGGCAACGGCCCGGCGCCGTTGGCGGCGCGCGCCTCGACGGCGGCGCGGAGGTTGCCGAGGTTGCCGACCGCGTGCACGCTCTCCACCTCACCGTCGGCGAGCACGGAGAGGCCGGCCGAGTCATAGCCCCGGTATTCGAGCTTTTCCAGGCCCGAGAGGAGCAGCTCCTCGCAGGGCCTGCCGCCCACGTATCCGACGATGCCGCACATAGAAGGCGAGAAAGAGTAGAGGGCGCGCCCGCCGGGGCCGCCGCTAGGCCAGCTCTTGGCGGACGATCCCCACCAGGCGCTCGCAGACCGACTCGGCCTCGTCTGGCGTGGGCGCCTCGACCATCACCCGCACCAGGGGCTCGGTCCCGGATGGTCGCAGGAGCACCCGGCCGCGGCCCTCGAGCCCGGCGCCCTCGCGCTCGACCGCCTCCCAGACCGCAGCGGCGTCCTGGACCGCCTCGCGGTCGGCGACCCGGACGTTGACGAGGACCTGGGGCAGCTTGCGCATCGGCACCGCGTCCTCGAGCCGGGCGTCCCCCAGCTCGCGCATCGTCGTCAGCGCCGCGGCGATCCCGTCGCCGGTGGAGACGAAGTCGGTGTTGATGATGTGGCCGGACTGCTCACCGCCGAGCTTCCAGTCGCGCCGCAGCATCTCGTCGATCACGTAGCGGTCGCCGACCTGGGTGACCTCGACGCCGATCCCCGCCTCTTCCATCGCCTGGTGGAAGCCGTAGTTGCTCATCACGGTGACGACCACCCCGCCGCCGAGCTCGCCCCGGGCTGCCATCCCCCGCGCCGCCAGCGCGATCAGCTCGTCGCCGTCGTGGACGCGGCCGGAGCCGTCGACCGCCAGCACCCGGTCGCCGTCGCCGTCGAAGGCGAAGCCGATCTCGGCCTCGGAGGCGGCCATCCGCTCGGCCAGCGCCTCGGTGTGGGTCGAGCCGCAGCCCTCGTTGATGTTGCGCCCGTCGGGCTCGGTGCCGATCAGCTCGACCTCGGCGCCGAGGCGCTCGAAGATCGCCGGGGCGGCGCGGTGGGTGGCGCCGTTGGCGCAGTCGAGGATGACCTTGCGGCCGGAGAGGTCGAGTGGGAACGCCTGCTCCAGCGCCCGCAGGTAGTCCTCGAGGCCGCCGTTCAGCTCGCCGACCCGGCCCGCCCGCTCAGCGGCGGGCGCCTCCTCCAGAAAAGACTCGATCCGCGCCTCGACCTCGTCGGGGAGCTTGGTCCCGCGGCCGCTGAAGAACTTGATCCCGTTGTCGCCGAAGGGGTTGTGGGAGGCGGAGACGACCGCGGCGAGGTCGAGCCCGAGCCGCTTGACCAGAATCGCCGCAGCGGGCGTCGGCAGTACCCCGGCAAGCAGCGCGTCGCCCCCTGCGGCAGCAATTCCCGCCGCCAGCGCCGCCTCCAGCATCGGGCCCGACTCGCGGGTGTCGCGGATGATCAGGACGCGCGGCCGGTCCAGACCGAGGCCGCTCGTGACGGCGTGTCCTAGGCGGAGGGCCAGATCGGCCGTGAGCACTTCGCCGGCGGCGCCGCGGACGCCGTCGGTGCCAAACAGGCGGCGCGTCATCCAGCGCGGCTAGCGCTTCGAGAACTGCGGCCGCTTGCGGGCCTTCTTGAGCCCGGCCTTCTTGCGCTCCTTGGCGCGCGCGTCGCGCGTCAGGAAGCCACGGCGCTTGAGCTCGCCGCGCAGGTTCGGGTCGGCCTCGATGAGCGCGCGGCTGATGCCGTGGCGCAGCGCGTCG
>JALZHV010000150.1 GCA_030860625.1 Actinomycetota bacterium | reverse complement strand
CCTTCAGCTCCGGCCGCCGCTCGGCCAGCGGGCCGCCGGCGAAGACGGGCAGCGCCCGCAGGCGCTCCAGCTCCTCGTCGAGGGCGACGCCGGCGACCAGGTAGTAGGCAGGCGACCTCAGACCTGGCAACGGGGGCACCAGTAGGTGGTCCGGTTGTCGTCGCCCTGCCCGCGCGAGGAGATCCGGCCGCGGCAGCGGGGGCAGGCGCCCTGGCGGCGCTTGTAGACGCGGAAGTCGTGCCGCCCGCCGCTCTCGACCGCCGCCTGCATCTGCTCGCGCGCGGCAACCAGCACCGCGCGCAGCTCCTCGTCGGAGAGGTCGCCGATCCGGCGCCAGGGGTCGATCCGCGCGGCGAAGCAGGCCTCGCTCTTGAAGATGTTGCCGATGCCGGCGACCAGGTGCTGGTCGAGCAGCGCGTCGCCGAGCCCGCGCGAGGGATCGGCCCGCATCGCCGCGACCACCGCGTCTGCGTCGAGCTCCTCGGCGAGAATGTCCGGGCCGAGGCGGACAAGCTGCGGGTCGCGGCGCAGGCGGGCGGTCGGCATCACCCGCAGGGTCGGCCCGCCGAACTGGACCGCGTCCCAATCTCCCCCGGAGAGGACCGCCCAGGCGGCGGAGCGAGACCGCCGCCAGCGGGCGCCGTGACGGTAGAGGTGCCAACCGCCGTTCATCCCCAGGTGGCTGTGCAGGGAGAGCTCGCCGAAGTCGAGCAGCAGGTGCTTGCCGCGCGCTTCGACGCTCTCGAGGGTGTGACCGTCGAGCCGCTCGATCCGCGCCGCCTTGCCGCGCGGGTTCGGAGCCTGCGCGGTTACCGTCTCGCCGAGCAAGGTCGACTCGAAGCGCCGCGCCAGCCGCAGGATCGTGTCGCCCTCTGCCACCCGGCAATGATCGCGAACGGCAAAGCCGGGTAGTAGGAAGCCGATGTTCCGGCGCAAGAAGAAGACGGACCCGCTGGCGCGGCAAGTGGCGCTGGAGATCGGGGCGACGCGAGTCGGACTGGGGATTGCGACGTTTTTCGCGACGCGCCCGTCGCTGCGGGCGCTGGGTTTCAGCGAGAGCGATGCGACCGGGCGGACGTTCGCCAAGGTGCTCGGCGGCAGGGACATTGCGATGGGGACGCTCACCCTCGCGGTCCGGCACGACCCGGCGACGCTGCGGGCGGTGGTCCTCGCCTCGTCCCTGCTCGACCTCGCCGACTCCGTCGCGTTCGCCACCGCCGCCGCCAACCCCGAGACCCGCCGTCCCGGGATCATCGGCGTCTTCTCCGGCGGCGCCGCGGCGCTTGCCGGGCTCTGGGCCTGGCGCCGCCTCAGCGACGCCTGACCCTCCCGCGCGTCCTTAGGCGACGCCGGCCGGCTCGGCCTGGAACTCGCGCGACTCGATCACGCGGTCGATCAGCCCGTACTCGACGGCCTCCGGCGGCTGGAAGAATTTGTCGCGTTCCATGTCGGTGTGGATCCGCTCCTCCGACTGGCCGGTGTGGTGGACGTAGATCTTGTCGAGCCGCGAGCGCAGCTCGAGGATCTCTTTGGCGTGGATCTCGATGTCGGTCGACTGGCCTTCGAAGCCGCCGCTCGGCTGGTGGATGAGGATGCGGCTGTTGGGCAGCGCCATCCGTTTCCCTTTCGCCCCGCCGGTGAGGATCAGCGACCCCGCCGACATCGCGATTCCGTAACAGATCGTCTGCACGTCGGGCTTGATGAACTGCATCGTGTCGTAGATCGCCAGGCCCGCGTAGGCGGAGCCGCCGGGCGAGTTGATGTAGAGGCTGACGTCCTTCTCGGGATCGTCGGACTCGAGGTGCAGCAGCTGGGCGATGATCAGGTTGGCGAGGTCCTCGGTAACCGGCTCGCCGAGGAAGATGATCCGCTGCGCGAGCAGGCGGGAGTAGATGTCGAATGAGCGCTCGCCGCGAGCGGTCTGCTCGACGACCATCGGTACCAGTGGCATAGGACCCTTTCCTAGTTGGCGTCGGGGTTGTACTTATAGCCGACGCCGCGCACGGTCAGGACCAGCTCCGGTTTCTGCGGGTCGCGCTCGACCTTCTGGCGCAGGTTGGAGATGTGGACGTCGCAGGCCCGCTCGTCGCCGTCGAACTCGGTCTGCCACAGCTCCTCCATGATCTGCGAGCGGGAGAAGACCTCGCCGGGGCGGGCGACCAGCAGGCGCAGCAGCTGGAACTCCGAGCGGGTGAGGTTGACCGGGACGCCGCGCACGGTGGCGACGTGGCGGACGAGGTCGATCGAGACCGGCCCCGACTCGATCTTCACCGCCTGCGCCAGCGGCGCCCGGTCGAGTTCGCGGCGCCGCAGCTGGGCGCGGACGCGGCCGAGCAGCTCGCGCACCGAGAAGGGCTTGGTGACGTAGTCGTCGGCGCCGACCTCGAGCCCGACGACCTTGTCGACCTCGGCGTCTTTGGCGGTGAGGACGATGATCGGGACGGCGCTGCGCGAGCGCACGTCGCGGCAGATGTCGAGGCCGCTCGGGCCGGGCATCATGATGTCGAGGATCAGCAGGTCGTAGGGGATGCCGTTGCCGAGCAGCGCCGCCGCCTCGTCGCCGTCGGCGGCCGGGGTGACTTCGAAGCCCTCCTGGGTCAGCGCGTAGCCGACCGAGTCGCGCACCGAGGGCTCGTCGTCGGCGATGAGGATGCGGCCGCTGCTCATGCGCTAGGCCACCGGGGTCGGGCTCGGTTTCGCGATTGGGAGGCGGACCCAGAAGGTGCTCCCCTCCCCCTCGACGGACTGGGCGCCGATCCGGCCGCCCATCACGTCGACCATCCGCCGCGCGATCGCCAGGCCGAGGCCGAAGCCCTCCTGCTTGCGGGACTCGCTGCGGCGGTAGAAGCGCTCGAAGACGCGCTCGATCTCCGCCGCCGGAATCCCGGTGCCGGTGTCGATTACCTCCAAGATGACCTCCCCTGAGCCGTCATGGCGGCCGCGAACGGTAACGGTGCCGGGCGGGGGCGTGTTCTTGAAGGCGTTGGTGAGCAGGCCGATCATCACCTGCCGCAGCAGGGTCGGGTCGCCGCTCGCGGCCAGATTCGGCTCGACGTCGACGACCAGCTCAACGTGCTTGGGCGCCTCGACCGCGTTGACGACGTCGCGGATCGCCAGCGGCACGTCGACGATCTCGCTCTCCGGGGCGCCGCGGGACTCGACCCGCGCCAGCGTCAGCAGCGACTGGGTGAGGCGGTTCATCCGCTCGGCGTCTTCGCCCAGCCGTTTGAGGAAGTGGTCGCGGTCATGGGGGTCGTTCTTGGCCCCGTCCTGCAGCACCTCGATCGCGCCGGAGATGCCGGCCAGGGGGTTGCGCAGCTCGTGGGCGGCGTTGGAGACGAAGTCGGCTTCGGCGAGCTCGCGGCGCAGCTCGTCGGTGCGGTCGCGGAGGACGGCGAGGACGGCGCGCTCGTCGGGCAGCGAGCGGGCGGTCATCGCGTAGGCGCGGTCGCCGATCCGCAGCGCCGGGTGAGCGGAGAAGCCAACCTGGGAGGCGCGCTGCAGCTGTGGCCGCACCACCTCGAGCGGCTGGCCGGAGGAGTCGAGCAGCCGCGCGGCGGCGCTGTTGGAGAAGCGCACCGGCCCTTCGTAGTCGACGACCATCACCGCGTCGGTGAGGCCGTCGAAGATCGCGGTGAGCTTGTTGCGGTCGGCGGTGAGGACGCCGAAGCTCTCCTTCAGCGAGGCGCGCATCGAGTCGAGCGCGCGGGCGAGGTCGCCGATCTCGTCGGGCCCGGCGGTTTTCAGCGGCGCGTCGAAGGAGCCGCCGGCCATCTCCTCGGCGGCGTTGGCGAGGCCGACCACGCGGTGGGAGATCGCGACCGCGATCAGGAAGCCGGCGAGGACGCCGAGGATCACCGCCGCGACCAGCGCCCGCTCGTTGTCGCCGAAGAAGAAGACCGCGGCGGCGGTGATCAGGCTGACGGCCGCGAAGGCGCCGGTGAGCCAGAGGCGCATCCCGATTCGCATGAAGATTTACTAACACAATCCTCTTCCCGTCGTGGCAATTCGGCCCTTTTCCTGCCTACATGGGAGAATCGACCCGTGCGGACTCTCGTCTTCATCCCCGCCTGGAACGAGGCGGACTCGGTCGCGCAGGTGATCGCCGACGTGCGCGAGGCGATTCCCGGGGCCGACGTGCTCGTCGTCGACGACGGCTCCGCCGACGCGACCGGCGATCGCGCCCGCGAAGCCGGGGCGCTGGTCGCCACCCTCCCCTTCAACCAGGGTCTGGGGGCGGCGCTGCAGACCGGCTACCTCTACGCGCTGCGCAACGGCTACGACTTCTGCGCCCACCTCGACTCCGACGGCCAGCACCCGGCCGCCGAGGTGGCGCGCCTGCTCGAGGTGGTGCGGTCCGACCGCGCCGACCTGGTGATCGGCTCCCGCTACCACGCCGCCGCCGCCTCCGAGAGCGGCGACTACCGGCCGACCTTCTCGCGCCGGATCGGGACCAGCGTCTTCCGCTTCTTCCTCACCCTGGCGACGCGGCAGCGGTTCACCGACACGACCAGCGGGATGCGGGCGGCGAACCGGCGCGTGATGACGCTGTTCAGCCAGCACTACTCGCCCGACTTCGCCGAGATCGAGTCGCTGCAGCTGGCGGTGCGGCAGGGCCTGCGGGTCGAGGAGGTGCCGGTGCGGATGCTGGAGCGGGCCGGCGACGACGCGCTCGCCGCGGAGGGCGTCGCCGAGGCGCTGCAGCTGCTGCGGCGCGAGCGCGTCGACGTCGTCGTCTCCGATTGGCAGATGCCGTCGCTCGACGGGTTCGACCTCCTCGAGCTGATGAAGGTCGAGGGGCTGACGGCGCCCGTCGTCATGGTGACGGCGTTCGGCGGCGTCGCCAACGCGGTCGCCGCGATCAAAGCCGGCGCCGTGAACTACCTCCTCAAGCCGTTCGACTCGGCGGAGCTGGAGCTCGCCCTCGCGCAGGCGCTGTCCGTCGCCAGGCTGCGCGACGAGAACGCGGCGCTGTTGCGCGAGGTACAGAGTCGCCGCGGGAGCGTGGAGATCGTCGGCGAGAGCTTCGCGCTGCGCAAGCTGCTCGAGAGCGTGGCGGCGGCCGCGAAGACCCGCGCGACCGTCCTCCTCC
>JALZHV010000422.1 GCA_030860625.1 Actinomycetota bacterium | reverse complement strand
GGCGTCGACGGCATGGTCGGCGGCCAGTACGTCGACGTGATCGGCGCCTCCGCCGACGCCGAGGGCCTGCGCGCCCTGCACGCGCTGAAGACCGGCCGGCTGATCGCCGCCAGCGTCGGCGTCGTCCTCCAGCTCGGGGGAGTGCCGGACTCTGAGAGAATGCCCTACCGGCGCTTTGCCGACGAGCTGGGCGTCCTGTTCCAGATCATCGACGACATTCTCGACGTCACCGGGTCCGACGAGCGGCTCGGCAAGCCACAAGGAAGCGACGAGAGACATGGCAAACTCACCTACGTCAGCCTCTTCGGCCTCGAGCGGGCCCGCGAGCTGGCAGGAGAGTCACACGCAAAAGCCACCGCAGCGCTTGCCGAGGCAAGCGGCGAGACCGACGACCTGAGGCGCGTGGCCGACTACATCTTCACGAGGAACGAATGAGCGAAAAGCCCCCCACCCAGGGCAATCAGACCGAGAGAGATCAGGAAAAGGAGCCGCTGCTGCCGGGGATCGACAGCCCGGCTGACCTGCACGGCCTGAGCGAGGAGCAGCTGCAGCAGGTGTCGCAGGAGCTGCGCACCTACATCATCGACACGATCGGTGAGATCGGCGGCCACTTCGGCGCCAACCTCGGCACCTGCGAGCTCACTGTCGCCCTCCACAGCCTGCTCGAATCCCCCCGCGACAAGGTCCTCTGGGACGTCGGCCACCAGTCCTACCCGCACAAGGTCCTGACCGGCCGCCGCGACCAACTGCCGACGATCCGCCAATACGACGGCCTCGCCCCGTTCTGCTCGATCTTCGAGTCAGAGCACGACATCATGGGCGCCGGCCACGCCTCGACCTCGATCGGCTACGCGGTCGGGCTGAAGGAGGCGATGCGCAAAGGGATCGGCCCCGACGGCAAGGTCGCCGCGGTGATCGGCGACGGCGCCCTCACCGGCGGCGTCGCTTACGAGGCGCTGCACGCGGCCGGCGGGATGCAGACGCCGATCGTGATCGTCCTCAACGACAACGGGATGTCGATCTCGCCGAACGTCGGCGCCCTCTCCCGCTACTTCAACCGGATCCGCCTCAACCCGCGCCTCTGGCACGCTCGCGAGGAGGTCGAGGGCAGGCTGACGAAGCTGCCGCTGGGCCTCGGAGAGCGGATCGAGCGGCTCGGGCCGGAGATCAAGTCGGCGCTGAAGGCCTACTGGGCCCCCGGCCTCTTCTTCGAGGAGCTCGACCTCGCCTACATGGGCGTGATCGACGGCCACGACGTGCACGCGCTGCGCGAAGCGCTGACCGAGGCCTTCGACGCCGACCGCCCGGTCGTCGTCCATGTCCACACGGTCAAGGGCAAGGGCTTCGCTCCCGCCGAGGAAGGCGGCCTCGTCTCGATGGAGCAGTGGCATGCGGCGAAGCCGAAGTCGATCGTCAACGGGATGCCGGCGGGGAGCGAGCCGAAACCGGTGCCGGTGACCGAAACCGACTCGCCGGAGGGGATCGAGCTGCTGGAGAAGCCGCCCGCGCCGAGCTCGCCGCCTCAGTACACGAAGGTCTTCGCCGACGCGATGGTCGCCGAGGCCAGGGCCGACGAGCGGGTGATCGGGATCACCGCGGCGATGGCGGGGGGCACCGGGCTGCAGAAGCTGGCCGACGAGGTGCCCGAGCAGTACTACGACGTCGGCATCGCCGAGCAGAACGCGGTGCTCTTGGCCTGCGGCCTGGCGCTGCAGGGGGCGAAGCCGGTCTGCGCGATCTACTCGACCTTCCTCCAGCGCGCCTTCGACCAGATCGTCCACGACGTCTGCCTGCAGGATCTCGACGTCACCTTCGCGATGGACCGCGCCGGCCTGGTCGGCGACGACGGCCCGACGCACCACGGCGCGTTCGACATCGCCTACCTGCGCTGCCTGCCGAACATGGTCCTGATGGCGCCGCGCGACGAGGCGATGCTGGTGCACATGCTCCACACGGCGGTCATCCACGACGGCGGCCCGGTCGCTCTGCGCTACCCGCGGGGCGAGGCGATGGGCGTTCCCCTGCC
>JALZHV010000149.1 GCA_030860625.1 Actinomycetota bacterium | reverse complement strand
CGCCTGCTCGTGGCGGGCGGCCAGCACCGCCTCGGCCAGCAGGTCGGGGCGGCCCGGGACGATCGGGCGCGCCAGCTTCGGGTCGTCGCGGGCGATCTGGAGGACTTTGCGCGCCGCGTGCCCGTAGCGGAAGGCGAGCTGCTCGAGCGCCTCCTCCCCCACCCCCTCGGGCGCCTGCAGGTCCTCCGGCCGCGCCTCCATCCCGAGCGGGATCTCATGCGTGTGGCAGGGCGCCTCGCGCCCCTCGCGCAGGACGATCCGGTCGACCGTCTGCTTCGCCATCCGCCGCCAGGTGGTGAGCTTGCCGCCGGTGATCGTCAGCATCCCCGAGGAGGTCTCGTACAGCTCGGCTTTGCGGGAGATGTCGACCGACTTGCGCGGGTCGCCGGTGGAGATCAGCGGCCGCACCCCGGCGTAGGCGCCGACCAGGTCGGACTCGGTCAGCGGGGTCCCGAAGAAGTCGTTGACGGCGTTTAGGAGGTAGCCGACGTCGTCCTCGGCCGGCCGCGGGTGGGCGATATCGCCCTCGAAGTCGTTGTCGGTGGTGCCGACGAGGGTGCGCCCGTACCAGGGCAGCGAGAAGATCATCCGCCCCTCGCCCGCGGGGACGATGCAGGCGGCCTTGTTCATCGGCAGGTCGGCCTGATCGAGGAGGATGTGGGTGCCGCGGCTGGGCGCGATCCGCGGCACGTCCTCCTCCCCCAAGAGCTCCTCGGGCTTGATCTGGTCAGCGAAGACGCCGGTGGCGTTGACGACGTGGTCGGCGCCTACCTCCATCCGCTCCCCCGTCTCCTCCTCGACGAAGGCGACGCCGGTCGCTTTGCCGTCGCGGGAGAGGACCTCGGTCACCTCCGCCCCGTTCAGCATCACCGCGCCGAAGCGCTCGGCCTCGCCGAGGACGGTGAGGACGAGGCGGACGTCGTCGGTCTGACAGTCGTAGAAGAGGTAGGCGTCCTTGGGTTCGCGGGGTGCGAGCGCCGGGACCAGGTCCAGCACCTCGTCGCGGTCGATCGTGCGGTGGCGATCCGGCGACCAGTAGTAGTCCTCGGGCTCCTGCAGTTCGCGGGCGGCACGGCGCTCGCGGCGGCTGCGGCCGGCGCGGGTCGTCGCCATCACGTCGTACATGTTCAGGCCGAGGCCGAGCTTGCGGTCCCGCCGCTCCTCCCCCAGCGCCGCGACCAGGAACGGCGTCGGGTAAACGAGGTGCGGCGCCAGGCGGACCATCAGCTGGCGCTCCAGCAGCGCCTCGCGGACCAGACCGAGGTCGAAGTTCTGCAGGTAGCGGAGGCCGCCGTGGACCATCTTCGAGGAGCGACTGGAGGTGCCGAGCGCGTAGTCGCCGCGCTCCAGCAGAGCCACCGAGTAGCCGCGCGAGGCGGCGTCGAGGGCGACCCCGGCGCCGGTGATGCCGCCGCCGATCACCACCACCTCGAAGCGCTTGCCGGCGATCTCCTCGATGGCGCGGGCGCGGCTCAGCATCAGTCGAGGTAGGTCGTGGTGCGGTCGGCGCCGGGGCGCTCGGGGGCCGGCTTCTCCTGTCGCGGGTAGCCGAGGTGGAGCAGCCCGACGAAGCGCTCCTCATCGGGCAGGCCGACCGCGGCGCGCCCCTCGGGCTTGCGCAGCAGGCCGGGCGTGCGCCAGTAGCCGACGTAGTCGCGGGCGTGGGCGGCGAGCAGGACGATGTAGGAGGCGACGGCGGTCGCGTGCAGGTCCTCTTCCTCGGTCACCGGGTCGCCGTCGAGGACGCAGGAGACGACGATCAGGGTCGGCGCCCGGTCGAGCTTCGCCGCCCCCTCCGGCCCGGCCGCCTCCTTCAGCCGCCGCAGCGTCTCCGGCCCCACCACCCGGAAGCGCCACGGCACCGTGAGGTTGTGGTTCGGTGCCCAGCAGGCCAGCTCCAGCAGCTCGTCGATCTCCGCCCGCGGCAGCGGCTCCGGCGCGAACGCCTTGTGGGTGCGGCGGGTGCGGATCGCGGTCTCGACGTCCATGCGTCGAGGGTATAGCTAGAAGACGATCAGCCCCGCGAGCGTGAGAAACCCGGAGACCATGACTCCTACCAAGACTAAGAACCCCTGGATCATGGTGCGCCGCAGTTCCCTGATGTCGGTGTCGACACGGGCGAACCCTTCGCTCATCCGCCTCTCGACGCCGTTGAAACGGTCGTTGACGTCGTTGAAGCGCTCGTTGACGCCATTGAAGCGCTCGTTGAGGTTCTCCTTCAGGTCGTCGAGGCGCTCGTCGGTCCAGCTCTCTCTTGCCATCACAGCCATAAGGCTAACGTAACTTTTCGTCTGCAACAGAACAAGGCGCGGGAGTGCGAATTCCGAGCCAATTCAGTGACGAAACGGTGACTTCTAGAGGCCGTAGCGCCAGCGCATCCAGCCGCGGCGGCCGGCGAGGCCGGTGCCGAAGAGGAGGCAGCCGGCGAGGAGGCCGGCGAGTATCGCGCCGGCGGTGCCGCTGTCGGAATCGTCGCCGGTGGACTTCGAGGCCTGCTGGCCGTACTGCAGGTCGGAGTTTTCCGGGGCGACGCCGAGGTCCCCCTCCGGCACGCGCTCTCCGACGGACGGAAGATCGGGCAGGACGCCGGGGACTTTTCCGCCGGAGGACCCCGAGCCGCCCGAAGACCCCGACGGGGATCCCCCGAAGTCTTCGATGGCTTCTTCCAGGGCGGGCGCAGAGCCGGAGGAGCCGCCGGATTCGAGCGACGGCAGGGAGGGAGCGGGGACCGATTCGGGCGTGCTCGGCCTCGAGGTGGGCTCCGGCTGCGGCTCGCGCGGGGGCGCGGGGATCGGCAGGTGGTGGCCGGAGAGCGGCACGAGGACGTCGGCGGTGACCCAGACCGGCGTCGCCTCGGAGCCCGGCGATTGGAGGAAGAAGCCCTCGTCCGCCTGCAGGCTCCGCAGGTAGGCGAGCGAGCTCTTGCCGGCGCCGAAACGGGCGGGGTCCTTGCCGACCGCGAGGACGCCCTGCAACGCCCAGGCCGTCGCCTGGGCGTTGGCCTCGAGGTTGCCGCTGGGGGCAAAGGCGCCGTTGGGCCGCTTCGCCTTGCGCAGGTAGTCGAGCCCTGCCTCGCTGGCCTCCGAGCCCGGGGTCAGCACCTGCAGGGCCGCGCTGGTGATCTCCGCCGTGCTGGGCCGCTTCGGCTCGGTCCCCCAGCCGCCGTCCTTGCCCTGCACTTTGCGCAGCCAGGCGACCGTCTTCGCCGTCGCCCCCTCGACCCCGGCCGCCCGCAGCGCCAGGACCGCGTAGGAGCTGGTCGCGGGCCAGCCTTGGTAGGAGCCGTTGTCCCAACGTTCGGAGAGCAGCCGCGCGACCAGGTTCTCGCCGCCGAAATCGCGGGGGTCGACCCCCGCCGCCTCCAGCGCGAGGATCGTGCGGGCGACATCGCCGGCGTCGCCGATCTCATCCATGTGCCGGCGCAGGAAGTCGACCGGGGATTTGCCGAAGGTGGTCACGTCGAGCGGGTTGCGGCCGGCGGCGGCCAGGCCGAGCATCGCCCAGCAGGTCATTTCCGCCCCGGCCTCGCGGCCGGTGTCGACGGCGAAGCCGCCGCTGGGGCGCTGCTGCGCTTCCAGCCAGTCGGCGGCGCGGGTGACGGAGTTGGCCTCGGCGCTGGGCGCGAAGGCGCCGAACGCGAGAACCGCGAGGAGCACGGCGGCGATCCCGCCGCTGCGGAGCGGCCGCAGGCGCCCGGGCCGCGACCCCCCCTCGCTACCGCCCTGGGCATCCCGCCGCTCCCATTCGAAGCGCTCGCGGAAGCGGACCAGCATCCGCACCATCGCCGGGCCGGCGACCAGCGCCAGCACCACGTTGCCGAGCACGTGCGCCACTTCGAACGGGATCGCCCGCGCCTCCAGCACCAGGAAGTGGCGCCACGACAAGTCCCCACCGTAAGTCGCCATAAGGGAGAAGTTCATCAGAGCGCCGTACGCGATGCCAGCGAAAGCGCAGGTTGCAGCAAGCGTGACGCGCCCGGCGTTGCGCATTCCGAGCGCGAGAAGGGCGCCGAGGACGCCGCAGAGGCCCCAGCCGGCCATCTGCCAGGGAGTCCACGGGCCCTGGCCGAACCAGAAGTTGGAGACGAGGGCGGCGAGAGCGCCGACGGCGAAGCCGGGGGCGCCGCCGAGCGCGTAGCCGGCGAAGATGACGATGTCGGTCGTCGGCTTGACGTTGGGGAAGGCGGCGAAGGCGATCCGGCCGAGGATCGCCAGCGCCGCCAGCGCCGCGACCAGCGCCACCACCTGCGCGGGCGGCCGCGAGCGCTCGTACCAGGCGAAGCCGGCGACCAGGACGGCGCCGACGATCACGAAGCTGGCGACCTGCCAGGTCACCCTGGCCCCTCCTCGGGCTGCCCAGCGGCCAAAACGGCCGCTCCCTGCTCCGGCGTGACGACCCCCGGCAGGTCGAGCACGCGCGCCACCTCGGTCGCGAAGTACCAGCCACCGGAGAGAACCTCCGCCATCGGCCCGTCGGCGATCACGACCCCGTCCCCAAGCAGCACCACCCGCTCGGCGAACTCGGAAGCGAACTCGACGTCGTGAGTAGCGAGGACCACCCCCGCCCCGCGATCCGCGAGACGCTCGATCAGCTCGACGAGGTCACCCTTGCGCGCGTGGTCCATCCCGCGGGTCGGCTCGTCGAGAGCAACGAGCCCCGGCAGCTCCTCCCCCTCCATCCGCCCAGCGAGTGCGATCGCCAACGCCAACCGCTGCCGCTCGCCCCCTGAAAGGTCACGAGGATCAGCATCAACAGCGTGTTCCAGCCCGACGACCCGCAGCGCCGCCATCCCCTCCTCCCCCGGCAGCTCGTCCCCGACCCGCTCACGCACCAGATAGTCGCTCGGGTTCTGGGTCAACAGGGCGATCGAGTCCACCTGGAGCTTTCCGGCAGCCGAGTCGTGCAGCCCGGCGGCCGTCCGCAGCAGCGTGCTCTTCCCTGCGCCGTTACGCCCCATCAACGCCACGCGTTCCCCAGCGGCAATTCGAAGGTCAACCCCCTTCAACACGTCCCGCAGCTCTCCCCCTCGATCCAGCTCGACCCATAGCCCCTTCGCCTCGAGAGCAGGTTCGGCGCGAAGGGAGCCGGACCCCCGCCGAAC
>JALZHV010000148.1 GCA_030860625.1 Actinomycetota bacterium | reverse complement strand
GCGGCAGCGTCGCCCGCACCGTCCGCCAGACCCCGAGCATGTCGACCTCGAAGACGCGCTCCCATTCCTCACCGGAGATGCCGCGCACGGTCGCGAATTGCTTCTGGGCGATCCCGGCGTTGGCGACCGCGACGTCGAGCCCGCCGAGCTCTTCGACGAGCGTGGCGACGGCGTTCATCAGCGCGCTCTGGTCGGTGACGTCGCCGCCGAGCCCGATCGCCCGCGGCCCGATCCGCTCCGCCGCCTCGCGTGCCTCGTCGGGGTCGAGGTCCAGCACCGCGACGGAGGCGCCGCGCAGGTGCATCTGCCGCGCGGTCTCGAAGCCGATCCCGCGGGCGGCGCCCGTAACCAGTGCGACTTTGCCGTTGAGGTCGTAGCGCTCCATTCGCCCCGGACCCTACCGCTCATAGAATCGTGAGCTTCATGCCCGGATTCGAACCCGTCGACCCGAAGCAGTCCTTCCCCGAGCTCGAGCAGCGGGTGCTGGCGCGCTGGCGCGAGGAGGACGTCTTCGCCGCCTCGCTCACCGCCCGCGCCGACGCCCCGGTCTGGAGCTTCTACGAGGGCCCGCCGACCGCCAACGGCCGCCCCGGCTCCCATCACGTCCTCGCCCGCGTCTTCAAGGACGTCTACCCGCGCTACAAGACGATGTGCGGCTACCGGGTGCCGCGCAAGGCGGGCTGGGACTGCCACGGCCTCCCGGTCGAGCTCGAGGTCGAAAAGCAGCTCGGCATCTCCTCCAAGCAGGAGATCGAGGAGTTCGGGATCGCCGAGTTCAACCGCCGCTGCCGCGAGTCGGTCTTCGAGTACGTCGAGGACTGGAACAAGCTGACCGAGCGGATCGGCTTCTGGATCGACCTCGACGACCCCTACGTCACCCTCGAGGACGACTACATCGAGTCGGTCTGGTGGTCGCTGCGCAAGCTCTGGGACGACGGCCGCCTCTACGAGGGCCACAAGGTCGTCCCCTACTGCCCGCGCTGCGGCACCGCGCTCTCCTCGCACGAGGTGGCGCTCGGGTACCAAGACGTCGAGGACCCCTCGATCTACGTCCGCTTCCCGCTGCTCGGGGAGGACGGGAGCGAGAACGGAGAGTCGCTGCTGGTCTGGACGACGACCCCCTGGACCTTGCCCGGCAACGTCGCCGTGGCGGCGGCGCCGGAGGTGACCTACGTGCGGGCGCGGGTCGAGGGCGATACCGTGATCCTCGCCGAGCCGCTGGTCGAGCGGGTGCTGGGGGAGGGGGCGGAGGTGCTCGATCGCTTCTCCGGCTCCGACCTCGTCGGCCGCCGTTACGGGGGGCCGGTCTTCGAGCTCGCGGACGGCGGCCCGGCCGCCGCGGACGCACAGCCCTTCCAGGTCGTCGCCGGCGACTTCGTCACCACCGAGGACGGCACCGGCCTCGTCCACATGGCCCCGGCCTTCGGCGAGGACGACTACCGCGTCGCCGCCGAGAACGGGATCTTCGACCCGACCGACGCCTCCAGCCTCTACAACCCGGTCGGTCTCGACGGCAAGTTCACCGGCCAGGTCTCCGGCTTCGAGGGGAGGTTCGTCAAGGACCCCGAGGTCACCGAGGCGCTGATCGCCAGCCTCGAGACCCGCGGCCTGCTCTTCCGCTCGCAGGTCTACGAGCACGCCTACCCCCACTGCTGGCGCTGCAGCACGCCGCTCCTCTACTACGCGAAGTCGAGCTGGTACATCGCTACCTCGCAGGCGCGCGACCAACTACTCGCCAACAACGAGGAGATCGGCTGGCACCCCGAGCACGTCAAGCATGGCCGCTTCGGCAAATGGCTGGAGAACAACGTCGACTGGGCGCTCTCCCGCGACCGCTACTGGGGGACGCCGCTGCCGATCTGGGAGTGCGCGAGCGAGGGCTGCGACGGTCGCTTCTGCGCCGGCTCGGTCGCCGAGCTGCGCGAGCGGGCGCGGGGCGAGGTGCCCGACGATCTCCACCGCCCCTACATCGACGAGGTCGTGCTCGACTGCGACAAGTGCGGCGGCGAGATGCGTCGCGTCCTCTCGGTGATCGACACCTGGTACGACAGCGGCGCGATGCCCTTCGCGCAGTTCCACTACCCCTTCGAGGGGAAAGAGGAGTTCGAGGAGCGCTTCCCGGCCGACTACATCTGCGAGGCCCAGGACCAGACCCGCGGCTGGTTCTACACCCTGCTCGCCGAGTCCACCCTCCTCTTCGACACCTCCAGCTACCGCAACTGCGTCTGCCTCGGCCTGATCCTCGACCCCGAGGGGCAGAAGATGTCGAAGAGCCGCGGCAACGTCGTCGACCCCTGGGACGTGCTCGAGACCCACGGCGCCGACGCCTTCCGCTGGTACTACCTGACCGCGCAGCAGCCCTGGGCCGGGTATCGGTTCTCAGTCGACACCGTCGGCGAGTCGGTCCGCCAGTTCCTGCTGACGCTCTGGAACACGTACTCGTTCTGGGTCCTCTACGCGAAC
The DNA here is from genome assembly GCA_030860625.1 of Actinomycetota bacterium. Classification (GTDB taxonomy): domain Bacteria; phylum Actinomycetota; class Thermoleophilia; order Solirubrobacterales; family 70-9; genus VAYN01. Next base: position 2,644 of record JALZHV010000148.1, on the reverse strand, counting down.
GCGGAGGGGCTGGGACCCGGCGACTTCGCCGGCGCGCCGGAGCCCTCCAACGACCTCGACCGCTGGGCGCTCTCCCGCCTGCAGGCGACGACCGCGACCGTGCGCGAGCGGATGGACGCCTACGACTGCACCGCCGCCGGCCGGGCGATCGCCGAGTACGTCGAGGAGCTCTCCAACTGGTACGTGCGGCTCTCGCGCCGGCGCTTCTGGGACGGCGACCGCGCCGCCTTCGCGACCCTGCGGCACACCTTGCTGGAGACGACGGCGATGCTGGCGCCGTTCGTCCCCTTCCTCGCCGACGAGATCCACCGCAACCTCAGCGGTAGCGGCGGCTCCGTCCACCTGCGCGACTTCCCCGAGGTCGACGGCACGCTCGCCGACCCGGGCCTAGAGCAGGGGATGGAGGCGGTGCGGCTCACCGTCGAGCTCGGCCGCGCCGCCCGCGCCCAGGCGAAGGCAAAGGTGCGCCAGCCGCTGCGCCGCGCCGTGATCGTCGCCAACGACGCCGAGCGCGCCGCGATCGAAGCTCGCGCCGACCTCGTCACCGCCGAGCTCAACGTCAAGGAGCTCGACTTCGTCAGCGACGAGTCCGAGCTCGTCAGCTACACCGCCAAGCCCAACTACCGCGCCCTCGGCCCCCGCTTCGGCAAGAAGATGCCGCAGGTCGCCGCCGCGGTCGAGGCGCTCGACGCCGCCCACGTCGCCCAGGTCCTCGCTGAGGGCGGCGAGATCGGCATCTCGATCGAGGGCACCGACCACACCCTCGGCCCCGGCGACATCACTCTCGCCCTGCAGCCCCTGGAGGGCTACGAGGTAGAGGCCGAGGCCGGCCACGCCGTCGCCCTCCAGCTGGAGCTAGACGACGAGCTCCGCCGCGAGGGCCTCGCCCGCGAGATCGTCCACGCCGTTCAGAACGCCCGCAAAGCCGCCGGCCTCGAGATCACCGACCGCATTGACCTCACCCTCGCCGGCGCCCCCGACCTCCTTGAGGCGGCCCAGGCCCACCAGGACTACCTCGCCACCGAGGTCCTAGCCACCTCCGTCTCCTACGACGGCACCAGCGACGGAGCGAGCGCCAAAATCGACGGCCGCGACCTCAGCATCAGCGTTTCTCGCGCCTGAGGGGGAGAACTTGCTGCGCTGCGCCCTTAAGAAGGGGTGCGATTCACTCATCACGCGAAGAACGAAATGCGACGGAAAAAGTGGACCCAAGCCGAGGTGCTCTGGGTGATCTCGAATCCGGTGAAGGCGGAGGCTGATGCGTATGGAAACCCGCGCTATCTTGGTTACATCCGCGGTGATCTAGTGCGCGTGGTCGTTGCCGCTGACGATCCGGATGTCGTCATCACCGTCCATCCGAGGAGGCACTTATGAAAGCCACTTACGACAGCGAGGCAAATGCGCTCGGGATCGAACTGGTCGAGGTCGACTACTGGGATGACGGAGACGAGTTCGACGAGTACTACTGCAACATCGCCTTTTCAAAGGGTCGTCTTGTCTATATCGGCCTGATGTATCCCGGGGAGAAGCTTCCACTTCTGGCAGCCGTGGCCGAAAACTACGACCTCGATGCCGACAACCTGATTGCTGCCGCAAAAGCGGCGCTAGCTGCTCCCGACCGAGCGGTGACGGTCGGCGGCCGGCTTGCCGCTTAATCCCGCGGTTTCTCGCCGATGATGAAGTCGGCTTTAGAGGAGTCGCTGAACTTCACCCAGCAGTGGTCGGGGGAGACGCCGGCCACCTCGACGAGGGCCTCTTCGATGCGTTTGGCGATTTCCGCCTTCTGCTCGTCCGAGCGGCCCTCGTACCAGTGGACGTGAACGAACGGCATAACGTGGTGTGGTGCCGTAGGCGGAGCGGCGCCCGGGTTAGGCGAGCGCCGGCTCCAGCTCGGCCTCGAGGCGGCGCTTCGGCATCGCGCCGACGATTTTCTTCGCGATCGCGCCGTCCTTGAAGAGGATCATCGTCGGGATCGAGAGGACTTCGTACTGGGCGGCCGTCTCCTGGTTCTCGTCGACGTTGAGGCTGAGGATCGTCAGGTCGTCGCGCTCGCCGTCGATCTCCTCGAGGACCGGGTGGACGACGCGGCAGGGACCGCACCAGGGCGCCCAGAAGTCGACGAGCACGGGCCCATCGGCCTCGAGAACGTCAGTTTTGAAGGTGGCGTCGGTTACGTCCGTCAATTTGCCAGTCACTGATATCGGTCTCCCGGTCGAAGTTTCAGCTCAATACTTCATAAAGTATAGCGCCCCCGTGCAGAGGCGGATGGAGCCCCCCCGACTTGGCCTCGGCCGAAGCGCAGCAGGGGTAAGCGCCACACCGCCTCCGCCACGATCGAGAGGTCCATCTTCGAGCTACCTACCCGGCGCTCGCGAAAAATGATCGGCACCTCGACGACGCGGAAGCCGAGGCGGATCGCCCGGTAGGTGATCTCGACCTGGAAGGCGTAGCCGCGGGTGCTGATCGCGTCGAGGTCGATCGCCTCCAGGACCTCGCGCCGGAAGCACTTGAAGCCGCGGGTGAGGTCGCGCACGTCGACCCCGAGCACGAGCCGCGCGTAGGCGCTGCCGCCGCGGCTGACAGCGCGCCGCAGCGGCCCCCAGTCGCTGACCCCGCCGCCGCGCACGTAGCGGGAGCCGAGCAC
>JALZHV010000421.1 GCA_030860625.1 Actinomycetota bacterium | reverse complement strand
GCGGGGAAGAGAACCCCCTAGGGGACACCGCCCAGGCAGGCGAAGAAAACCTCTACCTCTCCCAGGAAGGGGCGATCTCGTTTGTAGGAACCGTCACCGAGCGGGATGTTGAGGGCGAATTCGGTGCAACTGAATTCGCGGGCGGCCTTGGCCTCTGGCTGAATGCGGTTGGACTCCAGGGCCCCACCTCCGGCCGCTTGGCCATCGACCCCTCCCGCACCACCCCTGACGGATCCGTTCTGCTCTTCGAGTCGCGGGCCAATCTCACCGGCTATGACTCTGAAGGCCAGGCTCAGATCTACCGTTACGACTCGGTGGAGGGCAGCCTGCAATGCCTCTCGTGCAACCCGACGCAGGCGGCTCCCACCGGGGACTCGAGCCTACAGTCGATCCTCCAGGAACTAGGGGGTCCGGAGCCTCTCAACTCCTTTGCCTTCGTCAACAACCTTCGCGCTGACGGCCGCCGTGCCTTCTTCCAGTCCCCCGAGCCGCTCGTCCTCGGGGATACCGACGGGCTGCAGGACGTCTACGAGTGGGAGGCGAACGGCGTCGGCAGCTGCAAACGGCCCGAGGGCTGCATCTACCTGATCTCCTCCGGCCACAGCGACCGCGTCGATTATCTCTATGCGGTCAGCGACAGCGGCGACGATGTCTTCTTCCGTAGCTCCGACCGGCTACTCCCCTTGGATGCGGACAGCACCCCGTCGATCTATGACGCCAGGGTTGGCGGTGGGTTCCCGGAAAGCGTTGGGGTGTGTGGGATCAGCGAAGAGTGCCCTGGCCCGATAACTCCGCCCCCGCTCTTCAATCCCCCGACCAGCGGCGTCACCGGCCCTTCGGGCAACGTGCCGCAGACGAAAAAACCCCGACCCTGCCCGAAAGGCAAGCGCAAGGTCACCCGCAACGGGAAGACCAAGTGCGTCAAGAAGCACAACAAGCGAAAGCACCGCAAAGCCGGCTCGAGGAGGGGGGCAGGCAAATGAACTCGGTCATGAGAAAGATCGCGACTCTCGGCCTGCTGGTCCTAGGGGTATGTGGGCTCTGCGCGAGCTCCGCTGGAGCGGCTGAAGAATTCGACAAATACGAAATCGAATCTGCCTCAGTTGAGCTTTCCAGCCTCCAGGCAGGCGCTCACGCCGACTTCACCACCAGCTTTGAGCTGAGCGAAAAAGAAGGAAAACCCTACGCCACGACTCGCGACATCGAAGTGATCCTGCCGCCGGGCATGATCGGCAACCCACAGGGGATCCCCCGGTGCACCGTCGCCCAGCTCGGGAACGTGCCTGAGGACAGCGAATGTCCGATCGATTCACAGGTGGGAATTACCGAAGTGACTGTGGGAGGGTTGCTCACCGGCACCTTTGAAGAGCCCATCTACAACATGGAGCCCCCCGGGGGCGACATCGTCGCTCGCTTCGGCTTCTTTGCCGGTGCCTACCCCGCTTTTCTCAACATCCGGGTGGACCCGATCGACTACAGCTTGATCGCGACCTTGGAGAGTGCCCCCTCGGCGGCTGGGCTGCTCGCGGCTCGGACGACGCTCTGGGGAGTGCCGGCGGCGCCCACCCACGACGAACAGCGGCTCACCCCCTTCGAGGCGATCAACGGGGGCGCGCCTCCCGGAGGCCGCCCTGCCGGGCTGCCGGAAGCGCCGTTCCTCAGCAACCCGACCGACTGCAGCCTGCAGCGAGAGGTGACGATTATCGCTCGCAGCTACCAGCTGCCGAACCAGCCCTCGGTCAAAACCGTGCCGTTCCCGCAGATCATCGGCTGCAGCCAGCTCGACTTCAAACCAGCCTTCACGGCAGTTCCGACCAACCCGGAGGCTTCCGCTCCGACCGGGCTCGACGCCGAGCTTGTCATCCCTCAGGACGAAACCCCACAAGGGCGTGCGACCTCGACGCTGAAAAGCGCCGTGGTTTCGTTGCCCGAGGGCTTCACCATTAATCCGGCGGCCGGGGACGGGCTGGCGGCATGCAGCCCGCAGGAGGTTGGCTTCGGGACCACCGAGGCCCCCCGCTGCCCTGATG
>JALZHV010000147.1 GCA_030860625.1 Actinomycetota bacterium | reverse complement strand
CAAGGCCGAGCGCGAGGGCCAGGACGGCGAGGGGCAACAGCAGGCGCAGCTTTCTCAAGAGGTTCCTTTCAACGGAAGTGGACGGCGCAAGCTACATCAGCCGGCGGCCGAGAAGCGGGCGGCGCAGACCTCGACGGCGGAGTCGAAGGGAGAGGCAGCGGGCTCCATCATGAGCTTTTTGACCTCGGCGGCCGACTCGAGCTTGAACTGGTTGACGAGACAGTTGCCGAAGACCCGTTCCGGCGTCGTCCAGGAGATCCCGGTGAGGCTGTCGCGGAAGGCGCGGACCATCGCGAGGCGATCGAAGCCCTTGAAGCCGAGGACCCGATCGAATTCCCAGCGGCCGCTCTGGCCCTGGCTCAGAGACACCCTCACCGTCTGACCGTCGAACTTGTTGCCGCTCGGAACGACCTCGGCGGTGGCCGAATTCCCCTTCAGGCGCACGTCCTCGATCCGCGCCGACCTCAGGTAGATCTCCTCCACCTCGCCCCCTTCGCAATATTTCAACGCGCGCGGCAGGAAGCGGTGGATCCGGTCTTGCTTGGCCGTCGTTTCCATCGCGGTGCACGCCGCGGGATCGTGACCCTCGAACTCCTTCCGGATCGCCTTCTCGACCGCGGCCTCGGCCTTCCGTTCTTCCGCTTCGGCCTGCCGGTCCCCCGCCTCGTCCCCCCCGCCGCAGGCAGCGAAGGTCATCGAGAGGACCAGGACGGCCAGAACGAAGAGGCGAGACAAGACCGGCCTCAACCTCCGGCCGAGGAGCGCCCGGTGCGCGGCTCGATCTTCGCCACCTCGCCCGTGGGCCTGTCGCCGCCGTCGAGCCGGGCCAGTCGCGCCTCGACGTCGGCCAGTCGCTCCGAGAGGGCCTTGATCGCGTCGGCGATCGGGTCGGGCAGGTGGATCCAGTCGGCGTCGGGGCCTTCGACCCGCTTGCCTTCCAGCCTCACCGGGTGGCCGGGGTTGCCGACGACCGTGGCGCCCGGCGGCACGTCCTCGACCACGACCGTGTTGGCGCCGATCTTGGCCCCGTCGCCAACGGCGATCGGCCCGAGCAGCTTGGCGCCGCTGCCGACGGTGACGTTGTTGCCAAGGGTTGGATGGCGCTTGCCGCGCTGAAAGCCGGTGCCGCCCAGCGTCACCCCCTGGTAGAGCGTCACGCAGTTGCCGATCACGGCGGTCTCGCCGATGACGACGCCGGAGCCGTGGTCGACGAAGAACTCGTTGCCGATCCTCGCCGCCGGGTGGATCTCGACGCCGGTGACGGCGCGGGTCAGGTAGGCGATCGCGCGCGGCAGCAGCGGCACCCCCGCCTCGAGCAGTGCGTGGGCGGCGCGGTGGGCCAGCAGCGCCTGCACCCCGGCCCAGCTGCTGAGGATCTCGAGCGTGGAGACGCCCTGCGCGGCAGGGTCGCGCTCGCGGGCCGCTTTCACGTCCGCGCGAATCTCTTCGAGCAGCCTTTTCCAGCGATTCATGGCGAGAAGAAGGGTAGGGACATGTAGCGCTCCCCCGAGTCGCAGACGATCGTCACCACCCTCTTCCCGGCCATCTCCGGCCGCGCCGCCACCTGCAGCGCCGCCCAGATGTTGGCGCCGGCGGAGATCCCGGCCAGCACTCCCTCCTCCTTGGCGACGCGGCGCGCCGTCTCCAGCGCGTCCTCGTCGCCGACCGGCAGCACCTCGTCGATCACCTCGCGGTCGAGGATCGTGGGGACGAAGCCGGCGCCGATCCCCTGGATTTTGTGCGGGCCGGGCTTGCCGCCGGAGAGGACCGGCGAGGTGGCCGGCTCGACCGCCACCACCAGCGCCTCCGGCGCGCGCTCCCTCAGCATCCGCCCGACGCCCGTGATCGTGCCGCCGGTGCCGACGCCGCTGACGAAGGCGCCGATCTCACCGTCGGTGTCGCTCCAGATCTCCTCGGCGGTGGTGCGGCGGTGGACCTCCGGATTGGCCGGGTTGGAGAACTGCATCGGCATGAAGCCCTTGCGCTGCTCGCGGATCTCTTCGGCCAGCGCCACCGCCTCGTTCATCCCGCCCAGCGAGGGCGTCTCCCGCACCTCGGCCCCGTAGGCGCGCAGCAGCTTCCCCCGCTCCCGGCTCATCCCCTCCGGCAAGGTGAGGATCAGCTCATAACCGCGCGCCGCGCAGACCATCGCCAGCGCGATCCCGGTGTTGCCGCTGGTCGGCTCCACCACCACCGACTTCCCCGGCTCGATCAGCCCCTCCTCTTCGGCGGCGTCGATCATCGCCACCCCGATCCGGTCCTTCACCGACCCGCCGGGATTGAAGTACTCGAGCTTGGCGCACACCTCCCCGCCCAACCCCTCCGACATCCGCTCGAGCAGGACCATCGGCGTGTTGCCGACGACCGCCGATGCCTCAGCGCCGATCCGCATCAGGGGCCGTGCTCTAACCGGAGCGACGCGGTCGCCGCCGCAGTCCGTTCGCCAGGAAATCTATGAGTCTGAAGTCCCACCCTTCCCTTCGCTTCTGCGAAGGGGCCTCGTGACCCTCCCAGTCGACCAAGGCTTTGGTCTGGTCCAGCGGGACGTCTGGCGGGGGCACCTCTGGAGTCGAGGGAGTGGAACGTTTAGTCATCTAGATCAACTCGAAGATGAGCGTACCAAGCGAGACCAGCGAAAACCCGAGACCGGCGAGCACGGCATGCAACGAGACCATGATCGCCCTGGCGGCGGCATTCCCATCCTTCTGCGCTTCCCGGGTCACCTCCTCCAGGGTCCGCAGAGAACGGATTTGGACCCGCCAGAGATCCGGCTCGGCCAGGAATCGATCGGAGGTGTAGAGGGCGATCTCATCGGCGGCGAGAGTCGCGAACGGCCACGGCTTGATCACTCCCCAGATCGCAACCGCCACCGCAGCAGCCAGGCAGATCACCGCGGCGATCAGCGTCGCACCGATAACCAAACGAGCCGAACCCGTCGCCGCTTCCAAGATCTGCGCCCCATTGCCTCCGATCAAGGCAAGTACGGCCGCGCCGAAGCCGGCAAGCTGACCGGCCCGGGTCCGCAGCGACTCCGCCCGGCGCTGCTGCTCCTCCAGCAGTCGCTGGGCCTCTTCCACGTACCAGGCGATGGCGGCGGGGTTCGGCTCCACACTCGCCTAAGCGCCTGCCCACCCTTTCTCTCCCCCTCGGCGAGGGAAATCGCCGCTTCTTGCGCTAGATGAAATACATGCCGCTGCCGGCCTCTTCGGCCTCGCGGCGGGCGACTTCGGCGATCGTGGTCTGGCCGAAGACCTTGCGCAGGGCGGCGACGCCCTCGGCCCAGATGCCGCCGGCCTCGTCGGCCTCGTCGCCGACCTTGCCGTCGAGCGCCTGCACCACCTCGAGCACGGTGATCTCCTCGGGCGTTCGCGAGAGCGTGTAGCCGCCGCGCATGCCGCGGTGGCTGGTCAGCAGGCCGGAGCGGCGCAGGGTCGAGAACAGCTGCTCGAGGAACTGCTCGGGGATGTCGCGGCGCTCGGCCAGCTCCTTGATCGGGATCGGCCGCTCCCCCGAGCGGGCGAGCTCGGCGAGGGCGACGACCGCATATCGCGACTTCGAGGTAATCGAGATCACGGGGTCTTTCTACCGTACGTCTCGGCTGGGCTAGGATCGGCCCGAGGGGCGCAGGCAGGCCACCCGTGCCCGGGAAATGCAAACGAGTGATCGGCAGCAGTCCTGAGCGAGCACCCACACTGCCTTGTGATCGACGGTCATCCGCTCGTCCGCCTGGGGATCCGGGAGGCGATCGGGGACGGCTTCGTCGTCCACGAAAGCCAGACCCGCGACGAAGCGGTGGACCTGGTGCGCGACATCGGCCACTTCGACGTCGCGATCGTCGACATGCGCTGGCGGGGCAACGGCGACTCCAACTCGATCACCGGCCCCGAGGCGATCAGGATGCTCCACCGCTCCAGCCCGGCGCTGGGGATCGTCGGCCACGGGGAGCTGCCGGAACGCCACCTCGCCAACGCCGCCCTGGGGGCGGGCGCCAGCGCCTACGTCTCCCGCTACGCCGGGCCGGAGGCGCTGCGCCGGGCCGTCGAGGCCGCCGCTTCCCAGGAGCGGTTCGTCGATCCGGCCGTGCCACCAAAAGGGAGCCGCGGCAAACTGACCCGGCGCCAGCGCGAGATCCTGCAGCTGCTGGCCGACGGCGAGTCGACCACGGTCGCCGCCCGCGAACTCGACCTCAGCGAGGAGACGGTGAAGACCCACACCAAGAACGCCCTCGCCCGCCTCGGCGCCAGGAACCGCACCCACGCCGTCGCGATCGCGGTGCGCGAGTGCCTGATCGACTGAAGCTCTAGATCCAGCCGCGGTCGCGGGCGATGAGGACGGCCTGGGCCCGGTCGACGGCGCCGATCTTGCCGTAGACGTTATGGAGGTGGGTGCGGATCGTCGAGACCGAGAGGTGCATTTCGGAGGCGATCTGCTTGTAGACCATGCCCTCGGAGAGGTGGCGGAGGACGTCGAGCTCGCGGGCCGACAGCGGGCAGGGCTCGCTGACGCGGGAGGTGTCCGGGGTCGGCAGGGGAAGCTCGTAGAGGAGGTCGCGGAGGGCCTGGGAGCCGATCCCACAGCGCTCGGCGCTGGAGCGCAGGCGCTCGGCGGAGATCGCCTCGCCCTGGCAGTAGTGGGCGACCATGTCGGCGGTGGCGACCATCGCCGCCAGGCCTTCGCAGTCCTCGGCGTGGTGGCGCTCGATCGCGACCGCGATCCGCTGCGGCAGGTTCCAGCGGCGGGCGAGGACGCCGCCGACGAGAGCGTGGTCGATCCCCAGCTGCTCGCGTTCCTCGCGCAGGCGCTGCTCAGGGGTGCGGGCGAGGGCGTCGAAGTAGACCTTGTAGCCGGGGTGCAGGCGGGAGATCACCAGGCGGCCGACGTCGTGCAGAAGGGCGGCAACGGCGAGCTCGTCGCGTTCGGCCCAGCCGACGGTGCGGCCGATCCGGTCGGCGGCGCGCTGGGTGGCGAGAGCGTGGACGCGGAAGCGCTCCGGCTTCAGCTCCCAGCCGCCGTTGGACTCGAAGAAGTCGTAGGTCGGAGCGGTGCCGGCGATCGCGAGCACGCCCGAGGGCTTCAGCACCTCGACCGCCTCGGGGATCGAGGCGATCGTGCCGCTGTT
>JALZHV010000146.1 GCA_030860625.1 Actinomycetota bacterium | reverse complement strand
CCCCCCACCCCGGGGATGGAGCGGTGGGCGGTTGCGGCGGCGGGGCTGGCGGCGGGGCTGGCCGCGGGGACGCGGGTGACGAGCTTGGCGATGGCGGCGGCGCTGACGCTCGCGGTGGTGGTGCTGGCGCCCGAGGGACGGCGGTGGGCGGCGGCGGGGTGGTGGTTCCTTCCGGCTCTTGCGGGTGGGGTCTACTGGTACCTGCGGAACCTGGTCGTCGCCGGCAATCCCATCCCGGAGATCGAGTCGTTGGGGCCGATCTCGCTGCCGCATCCGGAGCGGCTGCAGGAAGGCAGGCCGGACTTCAACATCGCCCACTACGCGACCGACACCGGCGTCTGGCGGGAGTACTTCGCGCCGGGGCTGAACGAGGCGTTCGGGGTGCTCTGGCCGCTGGTCGTCTTCGGCGCCGCGGCAGCGGCGCTGCTGGCGCTCCTCCGCGGCCGCGACAAGATCGTTCGCTGGGTCGGCGCCGTCGCCCTCTTCGGCCTCCTCACCTACCTCTTCACGCCGCTCACCGCCGCCGGGGCGGAGGGGGAACCGGTCGGCTTCGGGATCAACATCCGCTACGTGATCCCGGCCCTGCTCGCCGGCATCGTCCTGCTGCCGCTTGATCGCTGGTTCGACTCGCCGCGGCGGCAGTGGTGGCTGAGCGGAGCGCTGGTCCTCGTCTTCCTCGTCACCAACCGCCCCGACGAGGCCCTCCGCGACCCGGGGCGGGTCTTCGCCTTCTTCGCGGTCGTGCTCGCCGTCCTCGTCCCGGCCCTGCTGTTCTTCCTGCGCACCCGCGGCGCTAGGCGCGGCCTTCTCGTCGCCGGCGCGGCGGCGCTCGTCGTCGCCCTCGTCGCAATCGGCTATCCGGTCCAGCGCCACTACCTCGAGAACCGCTTCGCCAACGACGGCCCCGCCGACAAGCGCATCCCCGGCATGGACCTGAACGACGCCTACCGCTGGGCGCGCGACCTCGACCACACTCGCATCGGCCTCGCCGGCACCACCGCCGGCTTCGCCGGCTACGGCTTCTACGGCACTGACCTCACCAACGAGGTCACCTACCTGGGGCAAGAGGGCCCGCACGGCGCCTTCAACGCGATCCCCACCTGCGCCGCCTTCCGCCAGGCCGTCAACGACGCCGAGCTCGACTACATCGTCACCGCTCCCTTCCTCAACTTCCTCCACCCCGGTGATTCGGTCCCCTCGCCCGAGGCCCGCTGGCTTCGCGGGGAAGGGGCCGTGCGCCCTGTCCTGCGCAACGGGGAGGTCACGGTCTGGAAGCTGCGCGGGGAGCTCGATCCCCAGGGCTGCGGTCCGCGCAACGCGCCGCTTCGCGCCGTACCCAGGACGCCGGCTACCGATTAACCCTTCTTGCGCACCGCCTTGGCCGGAATCGTGATGACGGCACAGGCGGTGCCGGAAAGAAGGTCATCGTCATCCAGGACTTCGGCGAAGTCGTCGCATCCTGGGGCGGACGTGCCGGTGTACGCCTTGACTCCGATTTCCGTGTAACCCGACTCCGGCAACGGAACGGTGATCGTCTGGTTGACGTTCCCGTCTCCGTCCGGCCCCACGTAGGCCTCGTAGACATGACCGACGGTCTGCCTTTGACGGAGGAGGTCGATGCGGAACGCCAGGCGCCGGTCGCTTGGAAGGTTCGACGCCTCGATCGTCGTGGTCAGCTTGCTCCCGTCCTCACTGAGGGTGGGAATGAGCCGCGGGCGGGGGGAGTTGTCCGCGCTGTTGACCGCGATCCCCAGTGCGAGCATGAATCCGATGCCGCCGAACACGAAAGCCCACCTCTTGGCGGCGACATCCGCGCGCCATCTCTTAATTATCTTCGCTCCCTCGAAGCTGGGAGCCGCCACCCAGAGGACGCCGGAGACGACTACGAGCAGGATCGCGAGGGAAAGCAGCTCCGGCTCGTCGCGCTGCACCCGGCCGATGGTTCCGGTCAGGACCAGACCTCCCATGGCGGCGATCAGAGGCGCCACCAACATCCCGATCTGGGTCAGTCCGACCCCGTCTTTCTCATTCCCATTCCCGTTTGCCTGGGCTCCCGCGCCTACCATTCCAATCCGGTCCTTTCGGTTCGACCTCTCGGCTTCAGGGTAACCTCGGCGGACATGTCCTATCCGCTCGAGAACGCGCTCTTCCAGTGGGAGGAGGGGAGGCGGGCGCTGCAGGCGATCGACGACCCGCGGCAACGGCGGATGGCCGAGCGGGTGGTCGACGCGATCCGCGAAGAGCTGCGGCGGCGGATCGGCCCCACCTTCACCGCCGGGGAGCTGGCCGAGCTCTACGGGCGCGGCACCGACTGGTGCCAGCAGGTGGCAAGCGACGTGGCGCCGGCGATCGAGACCGAGGCTCAGGCGCTCGGCGACGCCGCCTTCGGGCTCTACCTGCGGGGAGCTACCGACTTCGCCGGCGGGCGCCAGCTGCCGGTCTAGTCGTCTGAGTCGTCGGAGCTGTCGGACTCGGAGTTCGAGTCCTGCTCGCCGGGGGCGCCGGCGCGGCGGATGACGATCTGGTCGGCCTCGATGCGGACCGTGACCTCGCGTTTGCCGGCCCAGTGCTCGGTGTAGACGGGGTTCTCCTTGACCGCGGCGTCGAGCCAGAGGCCGTAGCCGTCGGTCTCGCCGTGGTCGAAGGTCGCCTCGAGCTCTTTGCGGCGTCCGCGCCCGCCGCGGCGCCCGCGGCGGCGGCGACGGCGACGGCCGGAGCCCGGGCCGGACTCGGAGCGCTCCTCGCGGTCCTCGTCCTCGTCGCCCTCGGCTTCGCTCTCGTCCTCTTCAGCCTCTTCGGCTTCGGTGGCCGCCTCGATCTCGGCTTCGATCTCGTCGCGGAGGTCGATTTCGCTCGAGCCGGCGTTCTCGTCGTCGGGCGAGAGGTCGTACTGCTTGCGGAACTCGCGCAGTTCGCCGGCGCTGATTTCCAGCTGGTGGGCGATCCAGGCGTCGGTCCGCCCCTGGTGGACCCAGGCGCGGATCTGGTTCAGCTGCGGCTTCAGTGAGCGACGAGCCATCGGCGCGCGAGTCTATTGAAGGAGGGCATCGGTACGCAGAGAGACTGGGGGGCGCTAGGCCATCAGGAAGGCGAGCGCCTCGAACATCGCCACCACGACAACCACCACGGTCGCGGTGAGACAGACGGCGAGAACGCTGAAACGGACCTTCCCCTCCTGCTCGACGCGGTTGATTTTCCGCGCCCGCGACCGGTTGGCCGCGCGGCGGCGCAGCTGCTCGCGGCGGCGGCGCTCGAGGTAGGTCTCCTGCTCGAACGCCGTCTCGAACTGGGAGATGCTCTGTCGCATTCTCATAAGAACGGCCCCCTGGGGGCCAGTCGGGACCGTAGCAAAACATCTTGCACGGCTCACGATTCGCTCACACTTCAGCAGGCGCCCCAGAGGCCCCGGCCGGCACGCGCGGCCGCTATCTCAAGCCGTTTCAGCCGCCCCGCGAAGCGGTCGTTGGGCGGGATCGTCAGCGTCCGCGCCAGTCCCCGGCGCAGCAGCTCGGCGTTGACGAAGCGGCCGTCGAGGTAGACGTAGGCAAGCAGCCGGTCGTAGACGTCGCGCCGCTCCTCGTCGAAGACCAGCCGCACCCGCTCGCCCTCGACCAGGCGGTGGTTGAAGCTCGAGGCCTGCGGGCCGAAGCATTCGACCGGCGCCCCCGGCTTGACCGTCTCCGGCGTGTCGACGCCGATGTAGCGGACGTCCTCCTCGCGGCCGTCCAGCTGCACCTCGATCGTGTCGCCGTCGACCACCCGGCTCACGTACGCCTGCGCGCTGCCGCCCGATTCACCGCCGCCGAGCTCGTCCCACGACTCCCACGGCCGCAGCAGCACGACCGCGACGAGCAGGAGCAGCAGAACGCTGCCCCGCCCGCCCCGTCGCATCTGAAGAGAAGCGCCGCCTTACGGCGTGCGGCGCACGTTGCTGAGCAGCGTCTCTTTGATCTGCTCGATGATCGCCAGCGCCTCGTTCCACTCGCGCTGCCAGACGTTGCGGCCGAAGATGACGCCGGAGCCGCCCGCCTGCATCACGTCGCGGGTGTTCTGCAGGACCGCCTCTTCGTCGGTTTTCGAGCCGCCGGAGAGGACGACGAGGGCACGGCCGGCCGACTCGACGCACTGGCGGATCGCCTCGGTCTGGTCGACTTCCATCTCGTTGTAGGGCGCCGGGGCGTCCTTGTCCTTGCCCGGGTCGGCCTTCGGCATGTTGAGCTTGACCACGTCGGCGCCCATCTCCATCGCCATCCGGGCCGCGTAGTCGATCGCGTAGAAGGAGTTCTGGCCGCCCTTGGCCTCGATCGCTTCGCCACGCGGGTAGGACCAGACGACCAGCGGCATCCCGAAGCGGTCGCATTCCTCGCGGACGCGGCGCAGCTGGGCGAGGTCCTCGTCCTGGCGCGGGGAGCCGACGTAGAGCGTGTAGCCGATCGCGTCGGCGCCGAGGCGGACGCCGTCCTCGACGCTGGCGTTGCAGCTCGAGAAGGCCTTGGCGGAGGAGGGGACGTCGGTCTTGCCGTTGACCTTGAGGATCAGCGGCACCCGGCCGGCGTAGTCGGGGTAGTACTTCTCGGCCATCCCGATCTGGCAGGCCAGCGCCGAGTAACCGGCCTCGGCGGCGAGCCGGAACTGGTAGTCGGGGTCCTTGGAGGCGGGGTTGGGGAAGAAGTCACGCGGGCCGTGCTCGATGCCCTGGTCGATCGGCAGCAGCATCAGCGTCCCGTTGCCCGGGCCGAACTCGAAGAGAAGGCGGTGCAGGCGGGCCCGTTTCCCCGGCGGCAGGACCTCCAGCAGCGATTTCTGCTCGGTCAGACTCTTCAGCTCCACGTCAAATTCCTCCTAGAAGTTTTGGGTCCAGGGAGTATGTCATCGGCACCCCGCGTGGGGGCTGCGCGCGAGGGGTATTCTCGGATGATGAGCGAGACCGAGCTCAGCGTCATCTGCAAGAACTGCGGCTCCGAGGTCAGCCCGTACGTGACCGAGTGCCCGTACTGCGGGCAGCGGGTTCGCAAGCGGGCGCCGAAGATCGACCGCGGCAGCGGGGGGACCGAGCCGCCCCAGCCCAAGCGCCGACCGCGCCTTCCGCGGCTGCGCCCGGGCGAGATCGAGGGGATCGCGCCGGAGA
>JALZHV010000145.1 GCA_030860625.1 Actinomycetota bacterium | reverse complement strand
GGCTTCGCCTTCGTCCCGGTCACGATCGCCGCCGTCTCCGGCATCGCGGACCGCGAGCAGGGTCTCGCCAGCGGTCTGATCAACACCTCCCAGCAGGTCGGCGGCGCCCTCGGCCTGGCGATCCTCGCCGCCATCGCGAACGGTCAGATCGGCGAATCCCACGACCCCACCACCCTCACCGACGGCTTCGCCTCCGCCTTCCTCACCGGCGCCGGCTTCGCCATCCTCGGCCTGCTCGCCACCCTCTTCCTGATCCGCAACGAGGACAGCCGCGCCCACATGGAGCTGGGTTCCAGCGAACCCGCCCCGGAATCCCGCTCTTAGTTCACCTAAGTCACACGTTTGACACAGAAGTGTCATTTCTTTGAACCAATTCAGTAACGCTCGCTGAATCAGCCATTTTTACTCCTAATATCGGTGGCCGGAGGGTGAAGGAGGCAGGTGCCTCCACGTGCTTGACACCCACTGTGCCCGGCAACCTCCGGGTCCGGTTCGATTCCGGCGCCCTCCGCAGACATAGGCCGTCGGAGCAGTCGGGTCAGAGCGTGATCTGCCGTGGTACCTTCAGGCAGGGTGTCAAACACGTGCGGGGTGGTTCCCCGCTTCACTCAGACTCGACCCGCTCCGGCGGGTCTTGTCGTTTCTGGGACACGCGAATGACCTAGCCGCCGCAAGGGCAGACGCGGCTCGCGTCGAAGCAGTCGCGGATGGACGAGCGCAGCACTCGGATTCGGGAACGGCTGAACACGCCGATGTTGATCGCGGCGGCGTTGACGCTGCCTGCGGTGGCGATCATGGAGTCGAAACCGGGCGGGACGCTGGAGGACACGGCGGTCGTGCTCAACTGGGTCACCTGGCTCGCCTTCGCGATCGAGCTGGGGGTGATGCTCAGCGTGGTCCCGGACAAGAAGGCCTACCTGCGCCGCCACCCGCTCGACGTGGTGATCGTGCTGCTGACGCCGCCGGTGCTGCCGGCCGGACTGCAGGGACTGCGGGTCCTGCGGATGCTCCGGTTGTTGCGGCTGCTGCGCCTGGCGCAGCTCTCGCGCGAGGTCTTCTCGCTGGAGGGAGTCCGCTACGCGCTGCTCCTCGCTCTGCTGACGGTGGTCGCCGGCGGCACCGCCTTCGGCGCCTTCGAGCACGAACAGCACCTCAGCCCCTGGGAGAGCATCTACTGGGCGCTGACGACGATGACCACGCTCGGCTCGAACATCTACCCGACCACGACCGGCGGCCAGGTCGTCTCGGCGACCATCCTCCTGATCGGGATCAGCTTCGTCGCCCTCATCACCGGCTCCTTCGCGCAGCGCTTCCTGGCCCCGGAAATCGCCGAGATCGAGGAGGAGATGGAAGAGGAGAAGCTGAGCGCCGAGGCGCTGGCACTGCGCGAAATCCACAGCGTCCAGGAGCAGCTACAGGCGCTCGAGGTCGCGATCAAGCGGATCGCCAAGCGCCCCGCCGAACGCGCGCCCTAGTTCTCCCTCGCCTGCTCCTCGGCGATCTTCGCCTCGAGCTCCCTCATCACTTCCGGGTCGCGCAGGGTGGTGACGTCGCCCAAGGCCCGGCCCTCGGCGATGTCGCGGAGGAGGCGGCGCATGATCTTGCCGGAACGGGTCTTCGGCAGGTCGTCGGCCCAGACGATCCGCTTCGGGCGGGCGAATTTGCCGATCCGCTCGGCGACGGTGCCGCGGATGCCCTCGACCAGCTCGTCGCTCTCCTCGATCTCGCCGCGGAGGGTGACGAAGGCGCAGATCGCCTGGCCGGTGTCCTCGTCGGACTGGCCGATGACGGCGGCCTCGGCGACGTCGGGGTGGGCGACGATCGCCGACTCGACCTCGGCGGTCGAGAGCCGGTGCCCGGAGACGTTGACGACGTCGTCGATCCGGCCGATCACCCAGAAGTAGCCGTCGGAGTCGCGACGGGCGGCGTCGCCGACCAGGTAGCGCTCGGTGCCAAAGCGCGAGAAGTAGGTCTCGATGAAGCGGTCGTCCTCCTTGTAGAGGCCGCGCAGCATCGAGGGCCACGGGCGCTCGAGCACCAGCAGGCCCTGGCCTTCGGCGATTGGCTCGCCCTCGCGCTCATCGACCACCTGCGCCTCGACCCCCGGGAACGGCGTCGTCGCCGAGCCGGGCTTGGTCGCGGTGATCCCCGGCAGGGGGCTGATCATGATCGCGCCGGTCTCGGTCTGCCACCAGGTGTCAACGATCGGGCAGCGGCCGCCGCCGATCACCTCGCGGTACCAGAGCCAGGCCTTCGGGTTGATCGGCTCCCCCACCGAGCCGAGCAGCCGCAGCGAGGAGAGGTCGTGTTCGGCGGGGATCTCGGCGCCCCACTTGATGAAGGTGCGGATCGCCGTCGGCGCCGCGTAGAGGATCGTCGCCTTGTAGCGCTCGGCGACCTCCCACCAGATCCCCTTGTGCGGGTAGTCCGGCGCCCCCTCCCACATCACCGAGGTCGCGCCGTTGGAGAGCGGGCCGTAGACGATGTAGGAGTGGCCGGTGACCCAGCCGACGTCGGCGGCGCACCAGTAGACGTCGGACTCGGGCTTCAGGTCGAAGACGTAGCGGTGGGTGGCGGTGACGCCGGTCATGTAGCCGCCGGTGGTGTGGAGGATCCCCTTCGGCTTCGCGGTCGAGCCGGAGGTGTAGAGGATGTAGAGCGGGTGCTCGGCCTCCATCGGCTCCGCCGGACACTCCGGGTCGGCGGCGGCGAGGACCTCGTCGTAGAAGAAGTCGCGCTCGGGCTCCATCGGCACCTCGATGCCGGTGTGGCGGACGACGACGATCGTCTCCAGCGTGCCGAGGTCGCTGAGGTGCTCGTCGACCGCGGGCTTGATCGGCGCCGTCTTGCCCTTACGGCGGGCGCCGTCGACGGTGACCAGCGCTTTGGCTTCCGAGAACTCCATCCGCTCCCGCACCGACTCGGCCGAGAAGCCGCCGAAGACGACGTTGTGGATGGCGCCGATGCGGGCGCAGGCGAGCATCGCGACGACAACCTCGGGGATCATCGGCAGGTAGATCCCGACCACGTCGCCCTTGCCGACGTTGAGGTCCTTGAGCGCGTTGGCGAAGCGCTGGACGTCGCGGTGGAGGTCGGCGTAGGTGACGTCGCGCTCCTCCCCCTCCTCGCCGCGCCAGTGGTAGGCGACGCGCTCGCCGTTGCCGGCTTCGACGTGCCGGTCGAGGCAGTTGTAGCTGGCGTTCAGCCGCCCGTCGGCGAACCACTCGTAGAAGGGCGGGTTCGAGTCGTCGAGCCCCTCGCTCGGCTCGACGTCCCAGTCGAGCAGCTCCCTCGCCTGCGCCAGCCACCAGGCCTCGGGGTCGGCGGCGGCCTCCGCGTAGATATTCGGGTCGCTCCAGAGCGCGTTCGCGCGGAACTCGTCGGGCGGGTCGAACCGCTCGACCCCGAGCATCTCCTCCAGTCGCTGCTCAAGATCCATGGCCCCAAACTACCTCAGGGCACCGGATCAGTAACCGGCGGGATGCCTTGCGACGAAGCCTTCCGGGGAATTGGCCCAGGGCTTGTGCCAGCGGGGGCCGGAGCCACCGCTGCCGCTGGTGTCGAAGGCGACGCCGGCGATCACCATCCAGGCGTGGCCGGAGTTGGCGTAGACCGTGATCCAGCGGCCGGGGCCGGGTTCGCCCCAGGTCGAGAGGCCGGTCGAGTCGAGCGGGCTGTCGAGCATGCCGCCGCCATGGAGGGCGAAGCTGACCGCGCCCGAACAGTCGTAGCCGGAGTCTTCGAAGGAGCCGTGGCCGCCGCCCCAGACATAAGGCGTGGTGGCGATCGAGTTGGCGGCGGCGATCGCGTCCTTGACCGCCTGCGGCGCCGCGGCGGGAGCGCTGACTTCGCTTTCGGAGATCAGCTCCGCTTCCTGGCCCGGGTTGAGCGGCGCCGGCATCGTTCCGCTGGTCGCGTCGGCCCCTTCGGCCTGCACCTGTTCGGAGAGCGAGGCGAGGTTGCTGCTCAGCGCCGATTCGCGCGATTCCAGCGCCTCCAGCGCCTCCTGGCGCTCGCCCTGAGCGGCTTTCAGCTCCTGGAAGCGGTCGGCGGCCGCCTGCTTGGCGGCGCGGACTTCGCGCTCCTTGGCGGCGATCGCGTCGCGCGCCGCTTCGATCTCGTCGCGCTGCTCGTCGAGCCGTGCGACCGCGCCGGTGACCTCGTCACGCAGGTCCTTCACCCGCGCCACGACCGCGTCGTCGTAGCTCTGGATCCGGCTCAGGTATTCGGTCTGGGCTTCCATGTCGTCCCAGTCCTGGGATTCGAGCAAGGCGTCGGCGAGGCTCGGCGAGCCGGTCTCGTAGATCGCGACGAGCCGGTCGGCGAGGACGTCGAGGGCGCGACGGAGCCGCTCGCGCACCCGTTCCAGGTGCGCTTCTTCCTTTTCCAGCGCCGCCGTCGCCCGGTCGAGCTCGGCCTGCTTGGCGGCCAGTTCGGCCTCGACCGCTTCCTGTTCGGCGCGCAGGTCGGAGACTTCGCCCAGCATCGAGTCGATCGCCTGGTTCTGTTCGGCGATCGTCTCCGCTAGGTCGGCCTGCTCGTCCCGCACCCCTTCCAGCTCGTCCCGCGTCCTTTCGAGTTTCTCCTGCGGGTCGGCGGGCGCGCTCGCGGCCCAGGACCCGGCCCCCGCGCAGATGGCGGCGAAGAGGAGCGCGGCAAAGAGCAGGGCACGGCGGCGACCCGTGCTCGTAGAGGAGGCAAACAGCACGACGGCGCAGGCTAGCGAAGGGCTACCGCTGCTCTACAGGTAGCTGATAACCCGCAACTTCCCTTGCAAATTGCGGATTTTGCAGGAGTTCAGCGCCCGCCCGCGAGTTTCATCGCGAAGAGGACGATCGCCACCGAGGTGGCGAGGTTAAGGCTGGAGACGCCCTCGCGCATCGGGATCGAGATTCGGGCATCGGCGCGGTCGAAGACCTCGTTGCTGAGGCCGTGGCGCTCGGTCCCGAAGGCGAGGACCGCGCGCGGGGGCAGCTGCTCGGGCGCCAGCTCCTCCCCGTCGGGGTCGATCGCCAGCAGCGGCCGGTCGCTCTGGGGCAGCGACTCGACCGAGGCGACCGGGAGCGCGAACTGGAGGCCGGCGGCGCCGCGGACGGCGTCGGCGTGCCAGGGGTCGTTCTTGCCGGTGGTGACGAC
>JALZHV010000144.1 GCA_030860625.1 Actinomycetota bacterium | reverse complement strand
CGTCCATCCCGACCCAGTGCATCGGGACGAAGGTGCCCCAGGTGCCGACCAGGGTGCCCCAGAAGTGGACGCGGCCGAGTTTCTCGTCGTACATCCGCCCCGTCATCTTCGGGAACCAGTGATAGACGCCGGCGAAGATCGTGAAGACCGAGCCGCCGAACAGCACGAAGTGGATGTGGGCGACGACGAAGTAGGTGTCGGAGACGTGGATGTCGATCGGCACCATGCCGAGCATCACGCCCGAGATCCCGCCGATCGTGAAGGTGACGATGAAGGCGAGCGCGAACAGCATCGCGGTCGAATACGTGTGGATCTTGCCGAAGAAGAGGGTCCCCAGCCAGGAGAAGATCTTGATCCCGGTCGGCACCGCGATCAGCAGGGTGGTGATCATCATCGGCACCCGCAGCCAGGAGAACATCCCGGCGACGAACATGTGGTGGGCCCAGACCGAGTAGCTGAGGACAACGATCCCGATCAGCGCCAAGGCCATCAGCCGGTAGCCGAAGATCGGCTTGCGGGCGTGGGTCGAGATGACCTCGGAGATGATCCCGAAGCCCGGCAGCATCATGATGTAGACGGCCGGGTGGGAGTAGAACCAGAAGATGTGCTGGTAGCTGATCACGTCGCCGCCGGCGGCGAAGTCGAAGAAGTTGGTGTGCAGGACGCGGTCGAAGAGGACCATGAACTGGACGCCGGCGATGAACGGGGTCGCGGCGACGACCAGCAGCGAGGTCGAGAGGTTCGCCCAGACCAGCAGCGGCATCCGCCAGAAGGTCATTCCGGGCGCACGCATGGTGATGATCGTGACCAGGAAGTTGAGCGCGGTGGCTATCGAGGACGCACCCGCGAACTGGACGCCCAAGTTGAAGAACGATTGCCCTAAGGGCGCGCCCGTCGAGAGCGGCGCGTATCCGGTCCAGCCGGTGTCGAAGGCGCCGCCCGGGGCGAGGAAGCTGAGGATGAAGAGGATGCCGGCGATCGGCAGCATCCAGAAGCTGAGCGCGTTGAGGCGGGGGAACGCCATGTCCGGCGCGCCGATCATCAGCGGCAGCACGTAGTTCGCAAGCCCGGCGAAGACCGGGATCACGAAGAGGAAGATCATCAGCACGGCGTGCGTCGAGAACATGCTGTTGTAGGTCGACGCTTCCAGGATCTGGGTGCCCGGCTGCGCGAGCTCGGCCCGGATCAGCATCGCCATCAGACCGCCGATGAAGAAGAAGACGAAGGTGGTGACGACGTACTGGACGCCGATCACCTTGTGGTCGGTGTTGAAGCGGAAGTAGTCCTTCCAGCTTTTCGCGCCGTGCTGGGAGTGGTCCTCGGGGATCGTCGGCGCGCCGATGGCCCAGCGCAGCCAGTAGTCGAAGGCGCCGAAGCCCAGCAGGAAGCCGAGCGGGGCGAGGATCGCCGGCACGACGATGTGCGGATAGCCGGTCTGTTCGGTCTGGTAGAGGTCCAGATCGGAGATCGCCCGCAGGGCGATGACGAGTCCGAATCCGAGGGCGCCGAAGGCGACGGTGCCGAGCAGGGCGCGCCACCAGCCTGGTCTCTTGATCGCGTCAGCCATCAGCTCTCTCCATTATGCCCATCGTCGGGTCCGAAACCCCCGGGGTTGAGCTGGGAGTCCTGCTTGATCGTTTCCATCATCGAGTCCGGCACTTTCTGGTCGAGGCCTTCGACCCATTTGTCGAACTTCGCCTGCGGCTCGACGACGACTTTCGCCCGCATCGTCGAGTGGCCGAAGCCGCAGAGCTCGGTGCAGACCAACTGGTAGGTCCCGACCTTGTCGGGGGTGACGATCGCCGTGGTGGTGATGCCCGGCACGTTGTCTTTCTTGATCCGCCACTCGGGCACCCAGAAGGAGTGGATGACGTCGAGGGCGTGCATCTTGAAGTGGATCTGCTTGCCGACCGGGACGTGCAGCGCCTCTTCGGTCCAGGCGTAGTCTTTGCCCGGGTAGGCGAAGCTCCAGGCGAACTGCTGGGAGAAGACCGTCACGGTCATCCGCTGCCCCTCCGGCTTCGGGTCTTCGATGTCGTCGAGGACCTTCCAGCTGTAACCGCCCGCGAAGAGGACGATGATCGTCGGGATCAGGGTCCAGGCGATCTCCAGGCGGGTGTTGCCGTGGATCGGCTCGCCGTCGGACTCGTCCCCCGGCTTGGCTTTGAACTTCCACAGCGCGTAGAAGAGCATCACCATCACCAGCGAGAAGACGAACGCCGAGAGGACGATCATCACGTTCAGCAGGTGGTCGATCTTCGGCGCCTCGGCGGAGGCGCCCTGGCCGTTCCAGTTGATCGGAACCATCACCGCCGACGTGACGACCGTCAGGACGATCGTCACCAGCAGCATCTTCACTATGGGCAGGCGGCCGTACATTGGGGCGGCGGGCATTCTATTGAAGCGGCGGCGGGAGGCTTTGCGGCTCCCAAATGACGCTTGGCACTAAGCGCCTGGACGGGGCAGATCTCCCAGCTCTCCCGCGGCCGCGGCAAGCGCTCCGCGCGCCACTCCCTCCCAGCTCCAGAGCCGGGTGACGGTCTCCACCAGGCTCTGCCGGGCGGCCTCGCGCTCGGCCTCGGGGAGGTCGAGCCAGGCACTGAGACGCCGGGCGATCGCCTCGACCGCGCCCCGCTCGACCGGGAAGGAGGTGAGCCCGGCGACCGGCTCCGGCAGGGTCGGGGCGAGCTGCCGCGAGACCTCGAGCATCCCCGAGTGGCCCGCGGAGACGGGGAGCGTGCCGCAGGCGGCCGCCTCGACGGCGACCATCCCGAACGCCTCCGGGAAGGTGCTGGGCATGACCATCGCCTCCGCCCGGGAGAAGAAGGAGGCGACCTCGGCGTGCTCGAGGCGGCCGACGAACTCGACCGAGCCGGCGGCGGCGCGAGCCTTCTCGGCGTAGCCGGGGGGAGGATCGGCGAGGAAGTCCGAGAGGATCGGCAGCGGCCTCTCCTCCCCGCCCTCCAGCGCCCAGCCGAGGCGCGCCACCTCCCGCGCCTCGTCGAGGTCGCCCCGCTCGAGGGCGGCGAGCAGCCGTCGCAGCCCCTCCTCGTAGGCGCCGAACCCGGCCACCTCGAGGCGGGCGCCGGGATGGGCGTCGCGGACCAGCGGCCAGGCGCAGAGCAGGAGGTCGACCCCCTTGGAGACGATGAACTTGCCGACGTAGGCGACCAGCTGCTCGCGCTCCCCGCGCGGCCGGAACTCGGCGACGTCGACGCCGGGCGGGCCGAGGCGGGTCTTCTCGGGCAGGTCCGGGAGGTCGCCCAGCGTCGTCCAGAGCGATTCGGCGGTGTGGGCGGAGCCGACCAAGACCCCGCCCGCGG
The DNA here is from genome assembly GCA_030860625.1 of Actinomycetota bacterium. Classification (GTDB taxonomy): domain Bacteria; phylum Actinomycetota; class Thermoleophilia; order Solirubrobacterales; family 70-9; genus VAYN01. The sequence goes on along the minus strand of JALZHV010000144.1, from coordinate 1,818 downwards.
CCTCCATCCCCTCGCGGGCGTAGGGGAGGAAGCGCGGGTGGGGTTTGACCGTGTACTCGAGCGCGGAGCCGTGGATCTTCGCCGCGAAGGGCGCGACGCCGGCCCGAGCCAGGATCGCCGGGCCCATCACCAGGTGGTTGGCGAGCGCCAGGTCGATCCCGCCCGCCGCCTCGGCAACCTCGCGGACCGCGGCGACGTTGGCGTCGACGTAGCGGTCGAGCTCGGCCTCGCTCAACTCCGGGAAGGTCTTGACCTCGAAGCCCTCGTAAGGGTCCTTGACGTAGACGGGAAGCAGGCCGCCGATGTCGGGGTTGTTGATCTCCACCCCCTCCAGCTCCACCTCGCGGTCCTGGCAGAGCAGGTGCACTTCGTGGCCGAGCCGGGCCAGCGCGGGAGCCAGGTTCGCGTTGTAGATGTTGCTGCCGGTCCCGCGCAGCATGTAGCCGTGGAAGATCAGTACACGCATCGGAGCCGCCCAAGCTAATAGTCTTCCCGGCGATGAACGAGAAGCAGCTCTACCGGATGCGCGCCGCGGCCTCGGGCCGAGAGGCCCTCGCCCACGCCGAACCCGGCTCGGTCTACCTCGACCGCGAGACCAACGAGGAGATGGAGCCGGTCGGCATGGTCCTGCCGCTCGCCCCCTCGGCCTCCGCCCTGCCCCGCAGCCCGGAAAACCTCCGCGCCTGCCGCCGCTGCGACCAGCTGATCGGCTTGGACGTCAGCGACTGCCCCTACTGCGGGCTGCGTCAAGAAGCGCTTTAGAGGGCTTGCCTAGACGGGGCGTGGTGGGGTCCCCGGGCAGCACCTCGTCGGGTGGATCGTCCCCGGCTAACGCCTCGATGGTTCTTGGCCCTCCTCATGCTGAGTAGCCCGGGGACCCCACCACGCCCCGTCCCACGGAAGCTTTCAAAAGGGCTCATATCCGAGACCGGGAGATGGGCCAATCGCCGGCGTCGCCTCTCTGCAGATGCTGTGACCTGAGTCGCTGGAACGGTTCGTGAGGTGGGGGCGGGTAGCCCTCTGAACGTTTTGTGCCGCTGGCCCGCCCACAATCTCGGAAGGCCGGCCACGATCCAGCCAGGTAGGCAAGTGAAGAGGGCTACCCGCCCCCACCCACCGCCTCCTTCGAGCTAAGGCTTTTTGACCAGCGTCGCCGTGTAGAGCAGGCGGGCGTTGGAGTAGTAGCAGCCGTAGGTCTTGATTTTGCCCACGCCCTGCTGGGGGTTGCCGTTCTGGATGTCTTCGCGGGAGGAGCACTGCTCGGGCAGGCGGCTGCCGCGCCAGGTGTTCTCGGCGGAGACGTTGAAGGCGAACATCGGCGCCCAGGTGGGGACGGTGAGGGCGACGATCTGGCCCTTGAGCACGGTCAGGGGGTGCTCGAGGGCGAAGACGGGGGTACTGCCGAAGTAGGGGTTGAGGGTCTCGAGCGGGCTCTGCCGGACGAGTTTGAATTTCGGCGGCTTGGTGTCCTCGATCGGGCGCAGGACGGCGATCCGCGCCTGCGAGGGGGTGCCGAGGAAGTCGTTGAAGAAGCTCACCTCGTCGGTGGTGGTTTTCGTTTCCCGCGTCGAGGGCTTGGCGAGAGTGATCGACCAGGCGACGATCTTGCCTTCGAAGGGCGCCTCGTAGGGACGGGGGACGCCGTCGGCGATCGCCTGGAAGCCGGTGACGTGGCCCTCGACCCGGCAGGGCGTGATCTCGACGCCGTTGACGATTTTGCCGGGGCAGGACGCCGGCGGCATCTCCGAGGTCTGGCCGAGCGTGATCACGCGCAGCGGCGCCGAGCCGGCGCTGCCGGGCCAGGCGACCGCGACCAGG
>JALZHV010000143.1 GCA_030860625.1 Actinomycetota bacterium | reverse complement strand
ATGCCGAACAGGTCGGCTGCCTTGGCGGCATCGATGCCGCGCGGGGTTGCAAGCAGACGGTCGAACTCCGCGTCGTCCATCGCTTCTCGCTGGGGAAGGAAGTGGAAGATGCCGCCGCCGTCGTTGTCGATGACGAGGATGCGGACGGGGGTAGAGACCTCGCGCAGGGCGGCGAGGCCGCCGAGGTCGTGGAGGAAGCCGAGGTCGCCGCTGACGATCGTCGTCGGGCGGCCGCTGGCGCGGGCGGCGCCGATGCCGGAGGAGATCAGCCCGTCGATCCCGTTGGCGCCGCGGTTGGAGAGGAAGAGGGCGTCGGTGCTGCTTGCCGCCAGGAACGCTTCCTGGTCGCGGATCGGCATGCTCGAGCTGACGTAGACGAGGTCGCCGTCGCCGTGGGCTTCGCCGAGGGCACGGTGGAGGCCGGGCTCGGAGATCGTCTCGCTGGAGGCGAACGCTTCGTCGAGCGCGGCCTGGGCCGCGGCCTCGGCGTCGATCCATGCCTGCGGCGCCGGGCGCTCCTCGTGCTCCAAGCGCCCCGCCCACCCGGAGGCAAGCTCGACCGGGTCGGCCCGGAGGATCGCGGCGGCGCGGTTGGTCGGCTCGTTCCAGCCCCCGTAGGGGTCGACGATGAGCTGGTCGGCGCCGCCGGCGGTCAGCCAGGCGCGCAGCGGCTTGCTGGTCGGCATCTCGCCGAAGCGGAGGACGAGGTCGGGGGTGGCTGAGCCCGCGAAGCCCTCGTCGCGCAGCAGCAGGTCGTAAGCGGCGACGACGTGGGAGCGGTCATGGGGACCGCAGCGGAGCTGCGAGGTCGGGTCGGCGAGGATCGGCATTCCGGCGGCTTTCGCCAAGCGCGCCAGGGGCTCGCGCAGTCCCGGGTCGAACTGGCGGCCGGCGACGATCACGCCGCTCTTCGCGTGGGCGATGTGCCCGGCGACCTCGTCGACCAGGAACCGCGAGGGGGCGGCTTCGGGCGGCGTGACCGCGGTCAGCAGCCGTTCGCCCCTTCCCTCCAGCGCCAGCGGATCGGTCGCCGTCACCGCTCCCTCGACCGGCACCGGCGCCAGCGGCTCGCGCCAGGGCAGGTTCAGGTGTACGGGGCCGGGGCGTACTTCTCCCCGCGCCTTGGCGAGGGCCCGGCAGGCGATCGAGCGGTAGTGGAGGAGCCCGTCGTCGTCGGCCTCGTGGGTGCCGACTTCGAAGAACCAGCGCACCGAGGCGCCGAAGGTCTTGATCTGGTCGATCGTCTGCCCGGCGCCGGTGCCGCGCAGCTCCGGCGGGCGGTCGGCGCTCAAGACCAGCAGCGGCACGCCGGATTCGTCGGCCTCGATCACCGCCGGGTGGTAGTTGACCAGCGCCGTCCCCGAGGTGCAGAGCAGCGCCACCGGCTTACGACTGGCCTGCGCCGCCCCCAGCGCGAAGAACCCGGCCGAGCGCTCGTCGACGATCACGCTGACCTCGATCTCCGGCTGCCGCCATAGCGCCAGCGCCAGCGGCGTCGAGCGCGAGCCGGGGGAGATCGCCGCCAGCCGCAGCCCCCCGCGCGCCAGCTCCTCGGCGAAGGCCGAGGCGAGGGCGGTGTTGGCGTTGGTCGGGTCCATGGCGGCAGGCTAGAGCCGGTGCGCCTCAAGCGCCTTCTCGTCGATCTCGACCCCAAGGCCCGGGCCGGGGGGGAGGCGCAGCATGCCGTCGCGCAGCTCGCACTCGACCGCGGCGATGGTGGAGGCGAAGAGGCGCTGGGTGGCGAGCCCGTGGGCGAGCTCGAGGCGCTCCGGGCGCCCGGTCTGCGTGAGGCTGAGCGCTACCTGCGCTCCCGCGGCGATTCCCACCGGACCGTCAAGGGCACTGGTGACGTAGGCGGGGAGGATGTCGGCGATCGCCAGCGCTTCCTCCGGTCCCCCGACCTTGGAGAGCTTGATCCCGGTGTAGGCACAGGCTCCCGCCGCGACCGCCTCCTCGGCCTCTACCCGCGACGCGACGCTCTCGTCGGCGGCAAGGGGAATCGAGGTGCTCGCGGCAAGCTCCGCCATCGCCTCCAGCCCCGCCACCGGCTGCTCGGCGAGCTCGATCTCCAGCGGCTCCAGCTCCGCCAGCGCCCGCTTCGCGGTCTCCAGGTCCCAAGCCTCGTTCACATCCACCCGAATCCGCGCCTTCGGCCCGACCGCCTCCCGCACCGCCCGCACCTGCTCCACGTCCTCCGCTCCGCGAGTCCGCGAAAACTCCTCTTGAAGAGGACTTTTCGCGGACTCGGCACCGAGCTTCAGCTTGAACGTGGCGAACCCGTCCTGCGCCCACCGTTCGGCCTCGGCCGCCACCTCCTCCGCCGGCCCCGCCACCAACGTCGCGTTGCAAAGAACCGCTTCGTCTCCCTCACCCTTACCTGCTTCTTTTCCTGCCCTTCGCCCCCGCAGATCCATCCGCGCCGTCGCCACCGCGCACTGCGCGGGCGCCGACAGCCCCTCGGCCTCCCGGTGCTCCGCCCACCCCTCCAGCTCCCGCACCACCTGCTCCAACGTCGCCCCGCCCCGCAGCGACAGGGGCACCGCTTCGCCCAGCCCGACCACCCCGTCTTCGTCCCGCAGCCGCAGCAGCACCATCTCCCGCCGCGTCAGCACCCCGCGCGCGGTCACGTACGGCTCCTTGAACGGGAGCGCGTAGGGGATGACTTCGACCGAGGCGAAGCGCACGCCCCAAGCCTCTCAGGCCGAGATCAAGAGGCCGGCGGTGACGAGCAGGCTGAAGACCGCCAGCACGCCGCCGGTCGCCGCCAGCACGCCGTTCAGGGCCGGGCCGTCGCGCCGCTCCAGCAGGGTGCGGTAGGGCTTGAGCGCCAGCGGCGCCGCCAGTAGGCCGATCAACGGCAGCCAGCTCGAGTCGCCGGCCCAGAGGGCGATCGGCAGCGTCACGAAGGCGCCGAGGACGAGCAGCCCGTAGAGCCGCACCGCCCGCTCGCGGCCGATCCGCACCGCCAGCGTGTTCTTGCCGGCGCGGCGGTCGGTCTCGACGTCGCGGACGTTGTTGACGACGATGATCGCGGTGGCGAGGAAGCCGATCGAGATCGAGAGCCCCAGCGGCAGCGCGTCGAGTTCCTCCAGCTGCACGTAGTAGGAGCCGTTGACCGCGACCAGGCCGAAGAAGAGGAAGACGAAGACCTCGCCGAAGCCGGCGTAGCCGTAGGGGCGGGGGCCGCCGGTGTAGAGGACGCCAGCGGCGATCGAGAGGGCGCCGATCAGGAGGATCACCGGGCCGGCGACGACGGTCAGGTAGATCCCGCAGGCGACCGCGACCGCGAAGGCGATCCAGGTCGCGGTCATCACCCGCTGCGGGGTCACCATCCCGCTCGCGGTCACCCGCACTGGCCCGAGCCGGTCGGCGGTGTCGGCGCCGCGCTTGGCGTCGGAGTAGTCGTTGGCGAGGTTGGTTCCGATCTGGATGAAGATCGAGCCGACCAGCGCCGCGAGGAAGGCGCCCCAGCGCGGCAGCTCCCCGGCCCACTGCACCGCCGCCGCGGTCCCGACCAAGACCGGCGCGATCGCCGCCGGCAGGGTCCGCGGCCGCGCCGCCATCAGCCAGATCCTCATGCGCGCCTGGGGATCTTGCCGAAGTCCGGCGAGCGCTTCTGCTTGAACGCCTCGCGCCCCTCGGCCGCCTCGTCGGACCCGTAGAAGAGGAGGTTGGCGTCGTGGGCGAGCTGCTGGATCCCGGCGTAACCATCCTCGTGGGCGTTGAAGCTGGCCTTGACCAGCCGCAGCGCGAAGGGGGAGAGGGCGAGCATCTCGCGGCACCAGGCGACGGTCTCGCGCTCCAGGTCGGCCAACGGCACGACCGCGTTGACCAGCCCCATCTCCCGCGCCTCCTCGGCGTCGTACTGGCGGCAGAGCATCCAGAACTCCTTCGCCTTCTTGGTCCCGACCAGGTCGCGCAAGAGCGAGGCGCCGTAGCCGCCGTCCCAGGAGCCGACCCGCGGGCCGGTCTGGCCGAAGACGGCGTTGTCGGCGGCGATCGTCAGGTCGCAGCAGAGGTGGAGGATGTGGCCGCCGCCGATCGCGTAGCCGGCGACCATCGCCACGATCGGCTTCGGCAGCCGCCGCATCTGGATCTGCAGGTCGGTGACGTGGAAGCGGCCGACCGAGGCGCCCTCGGCGATGTAGCCGGTGTCGCCGCGGACGGTCTGGTCGCCGCCGGAGCAGAAGGCCCGCTCACCGGCGCCGGTGAAGACGATCACCCCGACCTCGGGGTCCTCGCGCGCCAGCTCCAGCGCCTGCGATACCTCGATCAGCGTCTGCGGCCGGAAGGCGTTGAGGACGTCGGGCCGGTCGATCGTCACCTTGGCGATTCCGCCGCCGGTCTCGTAGCGGATGTCTTCGTATTCGCCCTGGCCGGACCACTCAATCGGCGCATAAAGCTGGTCCTCGGGCGGGGCTCCTTTGTGGCGTTTGGGCATGATGGGCACGATATCCCGATGAAGCTCGACGACTGGCTCTCGCAGAGGTCCCAGACCTGCCCCGACCGCACAGCGCTGGTCGCCGACGGGGCGGAGATGTCCTACGCCGAGCTGGAGGCCGAGGCGACCTGGGTGGCGCGGCGCCTTGCCGCCCACGGCGTGCGGCGCGGCTCGACCGCGGCGCTGACCATGCACCCGCGCCGGGAGCAGGTCGTCCTCCTCCACGCGCTGATGAAGCTCGGCGCCGCGCTGCTGCCGCTGGGGCCGCGGCTGACCCCGGCCGAGCGGGCGGCGATCGTCAACGCCGAGGAGCCGATCATCGACCTCGACGACCCCGGCCAGCTGACCCAGACCGAGGCCGACATGCCGCTCCTGGGCGAGCACGACATGGACGACATCTGCTGTCGGGTCCTGACCAGCGGCAGCACCGGCGCCCCGCGCCCGATCCCGCTCAGCTACGGCAACTTCCTCTGGAACGCGGTCGGCTCGGGCGGCAACATCGGCGTCGAGCCCGAGGACCGCTGGCTCTGCTGCGTCCCGCTCAGCCACATCGCCGGGCTCGGGATCGTCATGCGCTCCGTCATCTACGGCACCGCCGCGGTCGTCCACGACGGCTTCGACGTCGACCGGGTCGGGGCGGCGCTGGAAAGCGGCGGGATCACCCAGGTCTCGCTGGTGGCGACGATGCTGACCCGGCTGCTCG